>JAHLFE010000190.1 GCA_018884035.1 Candidatus Anaerobiospirillum pullicola | reverse complement strand
CTCTAATTATACTCCTTTATTACGTGCTTGGTACCACAAAACGATCCCTCAAAGGCTGAGGATGTGTGTACGCTGTGCTTGGCTAAAGCCCCAATACTAAATGTCGGCTAACCCCACTCTTACGAGTGGGGCATGCGCCGACAACTCTAGTCAAAAGCCGTGGCAATTTCGTGAATATTATGCGCTCCTTGCACTTACCTAATGGCACGCCGCTATTACAAAGCCATGGACAAATCGCTGCTGACACCAGCGAGCAGGAGTGGGAACAGCTGATCTTACAGGCGCTGCCTCAGCTGTATTTAGCCGAGCACACTTCTCACATCGCTGCTATCTATGGTCTTACCAAAACGCTGGTAGCGCCATCCGTGTGGCACGAGAGCTGGGGGCGCGTCGCCACCGAAGCCAATATTAACGGCATTCCTGCCTTAGTCTCTAACAGTGGCGGCCTCCCTGAAGCTATCGGCATAGATCAAACTCTAGATCACAAACAGGGGGGGGTAGCACTATCTGTGCCAACTTCTACAAAAAACGATCCTTTATGCCTACCTACGGACGAAGAAATTGCGCCATGGGTAGACGCCTTAGAGCAGCTGCTGCATGAGGATTGGTCTGAGCGGTGTTTAGAGGCGGCGGAGCGCAATCGCCTTGAGCTCAGTGTGGAGCGCTTGTATAAGCTGCTGCTACCGCTCTTTCAAAAGGGGCAGAAGTCCAAACGGCCAATGGGGCCCGTGAGCTTCTACCATAACAAGCCGTACATGCGCGAGCTTGCTGCGAAGTTAACTGCACAAGAAAAGACTCAGCAACAGCAAGCCCCCGCACCGGCACCAGCCTCAGCACAAACACCGACCACCACCTAAACGCTGCTTACACTTAACGCTCAGCTGTTACCAGCGGTACACGCTGGATGTGGCTCCTGAGCACCACCCTGAGACTGCGTCAGAGGGATGCTGTTGCGGGGCTCTGCTTGAGCCGCCGCTGAAGAGAAAAGGGATGTCACCGCAGAGGTGATGTCCCTTTTATGTTTTTGGCGGCTACTGACTGAGGACTGGCAACGTCACCTAACTCGCTACATCGATACCTATCACGAGCTGCATGATGCAGGTGCACAATGGCTTATCGTGAGACGCAGCTCTCCTGCTGACCTCAAGGCCGTCAGCTATAAAAGCAGTTGCTCTTAACCATGGCGGCGCATGCCGTAGGCATTACGCGCTTGGCGATTAGCGTAGTGCTGCTGCCGCTGTGGGTTATAAGCTTCCTGCGCCCGCTCATTGAGCGACGGGGTATCACCGCTTTGCAGCGTCTTTAAGGTCTCTAATTGCTCCGGTGTCAGCTCCCCTACAGCACTTAAGCCCCCATTCGCCGCTTGCTGTAAGACGGCATTAGGATCGCTGTCATCCATAAAGGCACTATCGCCCATAACATCGCTCATGCCTGGGTTTTTACGGGAGCTGGCCGAGAAGTTAATACCCGCTACGCCCGAGGCCGCCACGCCAGCTGCCGCTAAAGCCTTAGCACTGGTAGTCTGTCCTACCATGCTGTTGGTATTACGTCCACCAGCGGCACCTAATAACAGCGCCCGTGCTGAGTCTTGAGGCACCATCTCGAGAGCGGAAGCAGCGGCCATTGGATCCGGCTCATCTTCTAAGCCAGCGGTGCGTACCAGTGGTCGCTGTGCACTCTGCGCAGCGCCCGCCCCAACACCGCCCGCTCCAGCACGGCCATCTTGCTCCATTTGCGCCAGCGCCATATCAACCGTCATCTTACCGGCGGCCATGGTCTCTAATGGCACGGGCACATTGACCACACCTGAGGCATTGCCCGCTAAAGCTGGTGGCGTCGCCCGCGCTGCTCCCTGCCCCTGTGCCGCTCCGGCTGCCCCCGCACCATAGGCTCCGGCTGAAGCGCCATAAGGCGTATTCTGCGCACGGCGTGGCTGTGGAGCCCGTGCCCCTGCCATAGCAGCGCCCGCCCTTGCGCCTTGGGGAACGAGGTCGGCGTAAATTGGCATGTCATCCGGAGAAATGCTCGTGGTCTCCATGGCATGGGCGGCAGCATACGCCGCTTTAGAGCCCCCTGCACCTCTACCGACACTGCCCATAGTGGCACCACGTAAAGCTTGGGTCGCTTGCGAGGCAATGTTCTGCGCCATGTTAAGTGGGGTACTTAACATCGACAGTAAGCCATTACCCGTGCTCTGGCGCTTGCGTCCTGCCATGAGGGCATGCGGGTCACCTGCAGCAGCGGCTTTGGCTAAATTCTGTTGGGCTCTATCGTAAGCGGCGACACGGCTATGGCCTTGCGCCATTAATTGGGCTTCGCTATCAGCGTAAGGAGCAATCTCGGAAGCTGAGATAGCCCCCACACGATCGATGCCCAGTGGATTCATGGCTGCGACTTGAGCAGCAGTACGAGCACGCATTTGCTCACGTAAGGAACCACCGCCGTTAACACGGGCAGCCCCCGCACTCATTAAGGCGGGGGTATTGGCATTATGCGCACGGGCCGCAGCTGCTTGCTGCATCTGCTGCTGCAGGTTGCTTTGCTGCATTTGCTTAGCAGCCATACTCCCCTGCTGCGGTACCCCTGCTAAGGTAACAGCATCATCCTCTTGCTCGAGGGCATCGGCGATACCAGCTTGCAGATCATGGATATAGTCGGCATTACCCTCAAGGTTGTCATTAACGGCAAGAGCGATATCACGTGAGGCTTGGGCCGCCTCAGCACTGTTGTTAATACCAAAGCTTCCCAGAATCTGCAACGGATTAGCACTGGTGCCAGCGGCTCCAGCGGCAGCATTAGCAGCAGCTGGATTTAAGGCCGGATTAACATCATCAGTGTCATCTAAGCTGACGGCAGTTGGGGATGGCTTAATCTGCTGTAAATTTGGCTTCAGGGCAGCGTCAGGGGTGGTAGCTGTAGCGATAGCAGCAGCGGTAGCAGCGGAGTCTCTAGCGCTCGTGCTACGACTCATGGCCGCAACATGGCGCTGACCACGGTTCTTTTCAATGATGCGGTCGGCTAAGCGGTCAATAGCCTCTAAGCTCTGGGCAAACTCTTGATCAGAGCTATTTAAGATCAGGTCGTCATCAGAGGAGGTCGCAGCAGAAGCAGAGACCGTGCTCTCTGCCTCCTCAGAGTAAGACTCCGTTTGATAGCGCTCCTGTCGCTCCTGTCGCTCCTGTCGGCGCTGCTGACGTGAGGAGTGGAAACTACGCGCGAGGGCTTCTTTTTCGTCCTCGTGCTCAGCTAATTCGCGGGTATGCTCCTCGGCCTCGGCCATATCGTAAGACCGAGCGACAGCACTAGCAGTAGAGGTAGCCTCACTAGCAGTGTCACGGCGAGCAGCACGCGCTGCGGTGTGGAGACTATCCTCTTCTGCCTCTAGGGAGACATCGTCATCGTCGTCTTCAGAGCGCTGCTCAAGATGCGCAAAAGGATCCTCCTTTTTCTGCATCATTGAAGCGATTTCCTCTTGCTCAGCTTGGTCTAAAGCAGAGGCAGGATTACTCTCATCACGGACACGGGAACGACGACGGCGCTTACCTGAACCACTCCGCTTAGACTCACTGGCAGTAGCAGCGGCGCTGCTGACGTCACTATGAGCCGTAGTACTGTCATCCTCTGCAGCGGCAGTAGCGGCTGCTGCGGCAGCAGCACGCTCAGCGGTGTCGGCAGTATCGTCAGGGGACGTAAGCTCATCATCGCCAAAGTCAGCAGCAGAAGCGCTAATAGCCAGATCGCGCTCATGGGCGTCCATATCGTAGAGGATACGCAGCTCGTCCTCGCTTAAGCCGGTCTTAGCGGAAATCTCAGCTAAAGGTACACCGGCGGCGATAAAGGTATGGGCCTTATCGAGGATTTTGATGTCAATACCGTTGGGCCGATCCTTTTGCTGTTTACGGACATAATCCTCATCAAAGATCATGTCGACTACAGTGTGTGCACCTTGGGTTCCTGAGATCTGCTTATGGCCCCCATTACCACTAGAACGCGCGGCGGCAATGGCAAAGCTTAAGCCCTCATCGTCGAGGTCAGAACCATTATGGGGTAAAACGAGGTCAGCTCCAGCGCCAGCACCGGTGGCGTTGGCGGTAGAGGCGGTACCAACGCTAGCGGCGGTAATGATAGAGACTGAGTCAGAGTCATCCTTATCCGCCGCCGCATTGATAGCAGAGGCAGCGGCTGTGATAGAGCCAGTATCTGGGCGTGAGCTCTGCGCCCGATCCCCTTGAGCGCTTAATTGCTGCTGGTAGTTGGCAGTAAGCGAGCGTAAGGCATCAAAGCGTAAATCGTCGCTTGCAGCATCGGCCTCGACAGAGCTTACCTGCACGTCAGCTACGACCAACGGTGTAGAGTCATCAGGACGCCCTTGCTTCTCCAGCTGCTCTGCTAATAACTGGGACTCTTCTTGGGCTTGCGCACTTACAGATGGGGTGTCTGGCATATTGACCACAGCTGCAGCTGGGGTCACTGTCAGCAGACTATTATTGGTAGAGACGATGGTGGTACCGTCGGCAGAGACCGTAGTGGTATTGATAAAGGATGCAGCAGGAGTAACGGGCAGCGGCTCGTTATCATCTTCCGCGATCTGTGGCTGTAAAGACAAACTCAAGCTGCTAGCATTAGCTACAGGTACATTAGGAGCAGCAGCGCTCGCAGCCGTTGCGCTCGCAACTGGTGCGGTGACAGCTGGCGTTGCGCTCTGCGCCGCGTCAGCCTCCACAGTAGCAGCACTCGCAGTGCTTACAGTGCTCTCATTCTCACTAACCTTAGTATTGGCCGTGCTAGCGGCACGCTTCACCTGCTGCGCAGCGGCATAGGCGTGCGCCTTTGCCAGCGAGTGGTCAGAGACAGACTGCGGCCGGATCTCGACCTCGATTGCTTGCTCATCGTCATCATCAGCAGACAGACTAATACTGGCGGTAGTGACACTTGAGGTCGAAGTAGCGGTAGCTACACTCTCATCAGAGGCAGTATTGGCAGCAGACGCGGCCTGGTCTGCACGGTCAGAGCTATCAACTACAGTGCTGTCAAAAGAGGCTGGGGCTTGGGCGCTAACGCTGGCCTCAGCATTAGCGCCATCCTCTTTTGGGGAGCTGACTCCGTAATTTCCCATGCCCAGCGGATTACGCGGGTCGCGTCCTGCAGCGTGTGCTCCCCTACCTGCTCCCTGCGCCAGCTGCTCTTGTGAGCTATCGCTATAGTCAGGTACGGTACCGTAACCTGAAGCATTTCCCTGGGCTTGCAGCGCAGCGTAAGCGGCGGCACCGTTTAAAGGACGGTTTAAGGACTGAGCAAAAGCGCCATTATTGCCCGAGTTGTTATTCGCCGCCTGCGCAAAGGCTAAGTCAGCTTGATAGTCAGGATCATTTGCTGAGGCTGCTAAAGCAGCATTAACCTCACGCTGCTGCGCAGCCACCCCTAAAGCACCCTCAGGGTAGGAGACATCCTGCGCACTAAGATCATTGACCACAGTGCCATTAGCGGCAGCAGGCACTGCTTGCATAGCGGCATTGACCATACCGTTCTCCCCAGCAGCAGCGCCCTGCTCCGCTGCTGAGTTCTGGCCTTGGGCAGCGGCAGCAGCTTGGGCTAAAGCGGTAGTTGGCAGCGCCGAGAGCAAAGTCTTTAACTGGGAGATAGACTCCTTGAGGCTTTGCTGGTCAGCCATGATATTTTCGTAGGACTGCTTTTGCGCCTCTTGGGCTTCAGCGATGCTATCGCTGATAGAGGCTAAAGCCTCATCGAGAGTTTGCTCTTGCCCCTCGGCGTCGGTAACACGGACATCGGCAGCGGAGACAGGGCCAGAACGGGAAGCAGAGTCGCTCCCATCAAAGGAGACAGGGCTATTATCGTCGTCGCGATCTCGCAAGCGCTCAGTGAGCTCGTCTAAGGTATTCTCGAGGCGGGAAGCGCGCTTGGCGCTGATGATAAAGGAGGCCAAGAGCAATAAGAGGACGACCACGAGGCCGACGATGATGTAAAACATCCGGATATCAAAGCCAGTACCCAAGTCAATGCTCCCCAAGTGCGCTTATGGCGCAGCTTTGATCCGAGCCCCCAACCATACCAAATACAAATTAGTGAGGGCCAATACACCAACATTAGCAGCTAAAGCTGCAACCAACTACTCAAGAGTGGGACATGTATAAGATCACTTAAGAGGCGGAGTCGTCTCAGGTAAGGGCTCCCCATCTTGAGGTAAGGTGTGAGTATAGCATGCACAGGGCTAAAGCCCACGGTAGCTATGCAGGCAAAAGCAAAAGAGAGGAGAAAGAGCTTGCAGGGGTGGGGGTATGGCGAGACTTGCGGGCGTGGCAGGAGTCCTGAAAGTATCAACAAGGTGAGTGTTTGTTTAGCCACTATTGGTAAACAGGCTTATATCAGCCAATCTCTAGGACTGATGGCTACCAATCACTAGTCACCATTAGTTGTTTCTAGTGATAGTTGTAGTTAGCCGAAATATCTCATGTTTATGGGGTTTTAGTGGGGTATCCCAAAGAGCATCACACCTTTTTTGGTACTTTCAGGAGGAGTGGCAGGAACGGCTGGAGTGGCAGAAGAGGACGGACTAGCAGAGTCAGCGCCTGCACAAGTACGGTGCTTTGGTTACAGGATAAAGAAGAGCGTTTAACTCCACGGTGTTTACACCCTCTCTGGTGAAGTGCAGTATGGTGCCTTTTAGCTCTGGCTTTAGATGGCTGTTTGCGCTCAGTCCTCACACTGACCACAAGGCATGCCTGCAGAAACGAGAAAACTAGGAAACAAGGGAAGAAGAAGAAGAAGAAGAAGAAGAAACGGCGGGAACAAGAGACATGCTTACCACCACCCCGACGCTACGAGGAAGTGGCAGCATGAAAAAGCGTGCCCAGAACAGCGCACGCTCAGAGGCAATAGCAGCTACTTAGTTCGAGAGGTTAGCAATGTCTTGCCACTCTTCCTCACTTAACAGCTTGTACAGGTCGATCAGAATTAACAGATCGTCACCACGGTTGCACACGCCGCAAATAAACTTGGCGCTCTCTTCCGTGCCCACGTTTGGCGTATCGTCAATGTCCTTAGTGTTGAGGTCAACTACCTCAGCCACCGAGTCCACTAAAATACCCACCGTCTGCCGCTCGGACTCAATGATCATGATGCGAGTATTGTCAGTAACCTCTGCAGGTGGCAGTCCAAAACGCATGCGCGTATCAATCACCGACACCACGTTACCACGCAGGTTGATAATACCTAACACATAGGCTGGGGCACCTGGCACAGGAGCAATGTCAGAATAACGCAGAACTTCGCGCACCTGCATTACGTTGACGCCATACATTTCCTTATCCAGCTGGAAGGTCACCCAACGTAAGACCTCATCCTTTTTGGAGCCATCTGGATTATAAATGGAGGTAGATGCTTCATTAGCCATGAAAAGATGTCCTCACACCATATCCTCGCCACGGCACACCACCGCTGTGAGGAATCAAAATCAGTGCTTCGCCCTACTGCAAGAAGGAGCTCTGCTCTGGCCTCTCAATAGCCAAAAACATGCCGAGAAAAGGCGTTAATTTCAGGAATTATACCTGAAAAGGGGCCAAAAAAGCAGCACCACACAAAGCGCCATTGCGCCTCTGCTCACAAGAGTGCACTATATTAAGCCCAATTAAGCCCACCCTGCTTAGGGTAGGCCAGAGCGCAGCGTCCCTAAGCCTTTACCGCCCCGTCACGCTGAGCCTTGTCCCGCCCCTTTTCCTTTTGCTTCTCTTGCTGCTCAAAGTCGCGATTTAAGTCCTCAATATCAGCACCCGCCTCAAACAGGGCAATCAGCGCGTTGACATGCAACAGAGCGCACTTCTCTGAGGTCACAATACCAGCTAACCATGGACGCGAGCCTGGGATCTCACGCCACTTAATCTGCGACTTCTGTAAAGTGCGATTGCCCTCTAACACGTCACAGCCAATCGACCATTGGCTCTTGCCTAAGGCAATGAGGTAAGGGTATTTGTCTGGGCTGTCACCAATCTCTGGCATCACCCAGCGTAAGGTGTCCACAATGTTGATCTTGGCACCACGGATATCGGTAATGCCCATAAACCACGATGGCTTACCAAAGAGCTGTGTAATTTTGTCGCACTCAAAGATGCCACCTAAATCAATGAGCGGCACCGCAAAGCGCACACCTTGCACGAGGAAAAAGAGAACTTGGAACTGCTCTCCTAAGTCCACATTCTCCCACTTGGCCGCAATCTGATGGAGATTGGCCGCCATGCGCTCTTGCGCCAGTTGCGCTGGAGTCTTGACCTCTTGCTTGGTCTTAACAGTGGTCTGTACAGGAGCCACCACAGGGGCTGGCGCTACTGCAACCTGAGTCTCAACCTTGACCTCAGGTTCAGCAACTTGGGTTTCAACCTTAACCTCAGGCTCTGCAACCTTGGTCTCAACCTTAACCTCTGGCTCTGCGACCTTGGTCTCAACCTTAACCTCTGGCTCTACGACCTTGGTCTCAACCTTAACCTCAGGCTCTGCAACCTTGGTCTCAACCTTGACTTCAGGCTCCGCGACCTTTACCTCGGTCTCGGTTGCAGTGCTGGTATCAATGGTAGCCAGCAGGCGCTGCAGACTGTCATTAGGCTGCGCATACTCAACAGCAGTAGCTTTTTGCTCCTGCGTCTGTGCTTGAGGTTGTAGCTCTGGTGCTAACTCTTCACCACTGCCACTACCATAGAGGTTTGCGCCATAGCCATAGCTCTCAGATGCGGCCTGCTCTTGCTGGTAGTCCTGCGTATTGCGCGCATCATACGTGGCAGGGTTTTCAGGATTAATGAGGTGGTCGACCACCATCTCTTCTGCCACCATGGCCATCTCGTGAGCCAGCATGTCTTTAGTCGAGATGTGCTCAAAACCACCGCTTGGGTTAGCAATGGCGTGCCCGTCCGTGTCTGCGCTCTTATCAGCCTCAGTATCAGTATCAGTATCAGCAGCAGCGGTCACAGCAGCGATAGCTGCATCCGCCGTTGCAGGGCTGTGCTCGGCAGCAATCGCTTGATTGGCACTTTGCAGTACCTGATGATTAGCCTCAGCGCTGTAAGAGCTTTGCGCAGCAGGCGCAGCTTGCATGCTGCCATCTTGCGCTTGGAGCTCACCGTCAAATTCGTTGTCATCCACTTCGGCCAGCATTTGCTGGAAATAGGCGATGAGGGTCTCCTCTTCGCGATCGTGATGACTTGCAGCCATGGGAAAACTCCTCGGAAGCACTGCCTGTAGCTAATACGGCCGAAACAAAATTACTGAGGGAAAGTGGCAGGGGCTAAAAGGGACAGGGATGGTGAAATTTAGTGATATTGCGAGCTGCTAATGATAGATCATCACAGCACAAATGCAAGCTCTGACCTCAAAGGTAGCACGCTCTTTTGCGTAACAGCAGGAGCGGAGTAAGCAGCACTGACGGCATCTCTGGCGGTAGCAGAGGTGATGGCTGTAGTCGTGAGAGTAGTTGTGGCCTTGGTAAGTGGGCAGCGGAGACGAGACTACGCTCAGAGATCCCCCCTAACTTAAGGTTTTGTCCCTACTCTCCTCACCACAACTTGCTGTGACCTACTCAAGTTTGTGGGGTATGCTTAGCTGGCGCTGGCGATAATTGGGAATAACTGACAGCCTTAAGAGATGGCGGTGTTTAAGCCAGCAGACGTGCCCCAACTTAAGATAGGCTCTATCTTAACTGCACCACACATCTTAAGCTGCGGCTCGTGGCGTTGCCTTCAAGCCTTTTAACCGCCGTCAGTTATGAGTTCACTTATGCCGCAGCGTCAAACGGGTACCACCTGCAAAGCCTTGCCACTTGCTACAACTAACCTCACCTCAACACACTGACCTTACTACTCACCGCTACCATCATCCGCCAAAATAGCGGCTAATTGTGGCGTAACCTTGTCAGGATTGCGATTGAGCTCGCGCTCCACTAAAAAGCGCAGCAGCTTGTGATACGCCACCGCACCACGCCGTGACGGATCCATTAAAGGCAAAGGCAGACGCTTCGCCGACGACTCTCTAAAGTAAGTGTCAATGGGAATGCAGTCATCCCACACTTGCTCTGTATAGTGCGTTTGCAGGTAGCTTAAGCTCTGCACGGAGGCCTTTGTACGGCGATCGTACATCGTTGGCACAATCAAGTACTCAAAGTGCACACTCTGATTGGCTCGCTGCATCACCGTAAAGGTACGCACCATACCCTCAAGGCCCTTTAAGGCTAAGAACTCAGTTTGGGTTGGCACCACAATCGTGGAACTAGCCACCAGCGCATTTACCATTAATGCACCTAACACCGGTGGACAGTCAATGAGCACCACGTCATAGCAGTCTTCAATGAGCTGTAAAGAGCGCGAGAGAATGCGGCCCACACCTTGACGGCCCGATAACTGGCGGTCAATGGTGGCTAAGGTCATGGAAGCGGCAATGAGGTCTAAGCCCTTGTGCACTGTATGGGTAATGCAGTGCAGAATGCCCTCACGGGTGAGGTTCTTCATGGCATAGAGGTCGAACAGATTATTGTGTTCGAGCTTATCGTCCTCATAGCCCAGATAGGAAGTAAGAGAGGCGTGTGGGTCGGTATCGACAACCAAGACGCGCAAGTTTTCTTTTTGTAGCCAGCCCGCTAGGGAAGCCACGGTGGTGGTTTTACCCACACCACCTTTTTGACTGGCAACAGCCCAAACTAACACTGCTTACCCCCGAGTATGACGCAGCAAAAGCGCGCTTTCAAAACTGTTTCACAGCCGCGCCATCCAACAACTACAGCCCCATGTGTGCCGTTGTGCAAGAGTGGTGGAAGTGGACGTGAAGTGGAAAAAGCCAAAGTGAAGTGAAGCGGATATACCCACAGAGCTTAGCGCAGCAGCGCGCGCTGCTATGCTTAGTAGGCACCTGCCCCAATGTCTAAGAATCTTAGCACAATATCAGGAAAAACACGGGCTGCACAGGCGTTGTGAGGAACTATCTGCGCCCAAAGCGCCAGTTGGCAGCACTAACACTGCTCCTCATAGAAGCTGCTGCCATGCGCCGTGTCACCGCGCGAGCCACGCCGCATCGAGACGTTTTCCCCTTGTTGCAACAGCTACTTGCCATGAACCTACCTCCAGATACGTCGCGGTAGCAACGCACGACTTTCCTTATCAGGTTTCTGCATCAAGGAGCTTAAACTCACTTCAAAGGCCGATTTTAAGCCAATAACATAGGGGAAAAATACTTTGCAGGAACAAGGAGAAAAACACTCTCGCCCCTCACGTGCGCCTTGCCCCGCCCCCAAATAATAAGGCCCTAATGCAGCTCGCGCCACATCGGGGCCCTACTACCTTAAGGTGATCACCTACGAAGCTCTAAGCTGAGCTGCGGGATCTCACCTCATGGTTAACCTGAGGCGCTACCACCTCAGGCTCTGATTGTTTGCAGCGCTAAGCAAGTTACGCTGGCCGGTCACTGCCACTGCCTTGCTTTGGCCACATACCTTACGCTTAAGCTTACGCCGCAGGGCCGCCTACGGTGCCCGCACCAAAGTTACGCATATTGAACGAGGTGTTGTCAGCAGGCGCTGCACCGCCGTTATTCATGGCAGGAGGTGGCGCCATACCACTACCGTCATCCGTAACTGGATCCGCCTCAAAACGTAAGCTACCGTCAGTGCTCGTCTCAAAGGAGAAACCACCTTGACCAGCATTGCGCGTTGGCATGATCTGCTCGGAGTTGCCAGGCAGAATCGCAAGGTTCTCTGGCTTTAACGCCTCACGGGAGATAGCGATGACCACACGACGGTTCTGTGCACGGCCGGCACGGGTTGCATTGGAGAAGAATGGCGAGTACTGACCATAGGCCTCCGCCGCTAAGCGCTCCGGCGCAATACCATTGGCCTCTAACTCTTGCAGCACGTTAATAGCACGGCGTGACGACAGCTCCCAGTTATTGCCGTAGATAGCGCTTGGCACAAAGGAGTTATCGGTATAACCACGGACGCGAATGTAGTTATTAACGTCACGTAAAGCCGTAGCAATCGTGGCGATAACTGGACGCGAGCGGGTCAGAATCGACGCCGAGTTGCTGGCAAAGAGCAAGCTCGAGGAAATGTTAATGGTGATCCAGTTTGGATCGTGCTCAACGATGATGTCGCTATTTAAGCCCTGAGCGGTAATGGTCTCCGAAATGGAGCGCATGAGGCTATCAAATGGCTGACCGTTAGGGTTATCACCCTCGTACTCACTGCTCGATGGGCCAACACCGCCGGTCTTATCCTGATCAAGCTCACCGCCGACAGTCATACCAGAGCTCTGCGCCACCTCAGTATCAGGGGTCACTTGGCTCATGGCACCGGAGGTTGGGTTGTCAACCTCAGTAGCGTTTAAGTTACCCTGCGAGGAGGTCTCAGCATCATTATCAGTGGTGCTCTCGGTTTGATCACCAGTATCACCTGGCTGTTGGATGGTAATACCAAAGTCCATGACACCACCGCCGCCTTGAGCGTCGTTTTGCACTCTGTTAGTCGAAGTGGCGGCAGAGGCTAAAGAGGCATCAGCCATAAAGTTCGCCACAGGGCCAGGCAATGCGATCACGCCTGGTACTGAGGAGATCATGCCCATCTCGTTAAAGGATGCCATTAAGCCCTTAATCATGGACTGGGCGTCCACAGATTTAGCCATGGCAAAGGAGTAGAGCACCACGAACACGGCGAACATCAGGGTTAAGAAGTCACCATAGGACACTAACCAACGCTCGAGGTTGACATGTCCCTCGGCCTTCTTACGCTTAGCCATTGTTTTACCTTCCTTTGGGGGACTAAAGCATGGTGGCAGCTCCACCGCCTCAGATCTTTTTCTCAGCAGCACGCCGTGCTTGTGCGCAAAGTGCTGTCTTGAGGTTTGAGAGCGAGGCTATTATTCCCCGTGTACGTAGCTGCAACGAAACTTAATACCTGCTTTTACCTCATGCCACCGTAAGCGCCCTGCAGGGGTATTTTTGCGGCATGAAACTAAGCTTGAGATGGTGCTCTGTAAGCATAACCTGCAAGCTTGTGGTGAGCAGAATGTTATTCGCCGTTAAGATTGCCGGTGTAAACGCCGATGCGGCGCTTTAACATCAGGGTGTTCTCGTTGGCAGCGATCGAAACTAAGCCCTCTAAGGTCATGTACTTGTAAAGGGCGATCTCAGCGGCCACAGTACGTAAACGGCCACCAGCTGGAATCAGTAAGCAGTTAGCACCGACCAGACCGTAAATGGTTGCCACGAAGGCCACGGCGATGGATGGGCCTAAGAGGTCAGGACGGTCTAACAGGGACATAGCGTGAATCAGACCTAACACGGCGCCCACGATACCCATGGTTGGGAAATAACCACCCATAGACTCGTAGTACTTGGAGACAGGCTCTAATCTCTGCTGCTCTAATTCGATAGCATTCTCAAGGAGGGAATAGAGGGAATCCTTATCCACGCCGTCCACGATCATCTGGATACCGGTGCGGGTAAAGTCATCATTAGCGGAAGCCACCGAGTTTTCAAGGGCTAAGGCACCTTGTTGACGGGCGATGGTAGCCATACCCGTTAAGAGCTCAGCTTGGGACTGGAAGTTTAAGCGAGGTGGGGTAATTAACCAGACGAAGTGCTTTAAGGAGAGCAAAACTTCTTTTAAGGAGAACTGCACTAAGCAAGCGCAGAAACCGGCACCGACCACCACCATGAATGCAGGGAAGTTTAACAGGGCTGTTGGGTGGGTGCCCTCTAAGATCATGGCAGTTAAGATACAGCCTACCGCTAAGAATACACCGAGTAAGTTCATAAAAAACCAAAAACACGTCAGCGCTCAGAGTAAAGTGCACCGCTGAAGGTGCCTCTACTAAGAAGAAAACCTACGTGTTCCCTTAGTCCAAGTGAATACGACTCAAGCTGCTTTACATCTTTACCGCTGTACAGGAGCAGCCAGCAAAGCGTGAAGCAACATACAACGAGCACCTGTTAGGACGCGTGTACTCACGGTAGTACACGGTTCTCACGGTGGTGCATGCACTTTGTGCTGGCAGGGGAACTGCCACCACGATCTGCGCTCTGCTTACTCGGTGCTGCCTAAAGGCGGCGACCATAATTGCAGAAAAATCATTTCTCGATCTCGTATCCTCGGCAGTACTCCTGATGGCTGCTTAAGGAGCAGCAAAGTCAGCGTGGAGCAAGCGCGGCATAGACAGAGTGCGGCATGAATCCTCTAGCACTTTCCTACTTAAAGTGGCGTACTCTACTGCCGTAGAGCTGGCCTACTTTTGTAGGGATCTCCTCATGGCGTAGGAGTCAAAGTGTAAGGAGAGGCTGTAGCCTAGCCATGCCTAGCGGAGCGGTGGGATATGAGCTTAAGTAGCGGGCAAGATGCGCAGAGAGCGGCAAGCTCTCTAAGAAACGTGAGCGCTAGCGCTGGGCTAGGCTAAGCTACGGTCTTTTGTCTTACCTACCAAAGAAATGAGCAGTACCTGTCTTTGCAGCTAACAGCCAGATTATGATGAATCTGAGCGGCACAGCAACGGCAAACAACAGCTGTTTGCTAGACAAGATTTTATGCCCCCCAAACTGCCAAAAGCATGCCAATGGTCAGCCAAAAATATGCCGATATAACGCAAGGCAGCGGCTTGTTTGTGGGGTTTTCTAGGCGGGGGCAGGGACGTAAGGGGAGGGAGGTGCGAGCGCGGCAGCGCTATCATGGCTTTAGGGCAGGATTACAGCGTGATTGAGAGATTAAAGAGCTGGGTATAACCATTATCAGACTCATGCACCACCACAGCAGAACAAAGGCGGGATAACGCTATCTTTTGGGGTATTGTGGTGTTGGCGTTTACCCTAATGACACTACTGTGACGGTTTTATATGCTCAAGGCCAAGAGGTGACGCATCTTAGAGTTAGCGTTAGAGGCGAGGCCTGTGAGCGCAGCGCAAAGAAGAGCGCAGCAACAGGCACCAACTTCGTGTGATGGTAGCCACACAGGACATGCCTGAAGGCAAGCACCTATAGGGCACAGTGTGCGACCTATCTCGATGATAAAACGCCACAACCCGATCTGATCGGATGCTTGGTGTTTACCGCCCGCATAGCGCTGTCAGCAGCCTATCTTAAGGGATAAGATTGCGGCCTTACTCTAAGTTGATGGTGGTGGTGGTGGTGGTGGTGACTATCTGCGAGTAACCTCATAAAAGAGCAAGAGCAAGCCTTTCCAGATCGCGGTGTGCCACCTATCTTAATGGTTAGAAGCAGGCCTGCGTCCCTACTCAGATGGCGGTCAGCAAGTTTCTGCTCTGTGCGCACAGTGCCCAGAGACAACAAAGCCCTATGGCTTGTACCACAGGGCTTAATGTCAGGGACTACAAAGTACGCAGCGCTTAGCGCATCTCCTGCGCAATGCAGTCAGCAAACTTTTCTAAAGGCAGGATCTGGTCAGCAATACCGGCATTAACCACGGCCTGTGGCATGCCATACACCACGCAGGTGTCCTCATTTTGCGCCCACACGACCGAGCCCTTTTGGTGGAGCATGCGGCAGCCCTCACAGCCGTCCGAGCCCATGCCCGTGAGGATCATCGCCAGTACATTGCCGCCATAAATGTTGGCAATCGAGGCAAAGGTCACGTCCACACAAGGGTGATACACCAAACGTGGGTCAGCAGGTAAGATACGCACCTTAGTCTTACCGCCTAAGCGCTCAAAGATCATCTGCCGCCCACCTGGGGCGATGTAGCAGTGACCTGGCTCTAAGAACATGCCATCCTGCGCCTCAACCACCTCGTTTTGCGAGATGTTATTTAAGCGCGCGGCAAAGGTAGTCGTAAACGAAGCAGGCATGTGCTGCACAATCACAATCGGCACCGACAGACGTGGCAGCTTCGGAATAATGTTTTGCAGCGCAATTGGGCCACCAGTGGAGGAGCCAATTGCCACTAAATCGTGGTGCTTACCAGACACCTTAAAATTAGTGGAGACGCCCTTAGCGGCACCAAACTCAAAGTGCATGGCAGCAGCTGGGCGGCCTTGATTGACAGAGCTTAAGCGGTCGTAAAGCTGGTCAATGTTCGCGCGCTGGTTAGCAGGTAAGGACGAGGTAGAGCTGGTAGTCGCAGTCGCGCCAAAAGGACGAGACGAGCTTGCAGGGCTTGTAGCACCTACACGGGTGGTGCTACCCAAACGGCTTGTAGAGGTAGAAGCAGTGCTCGTAGAGCCCAAACGGCTCGTGCTCGTAGTACCAAAACGCGAGGTCGTAGTGCTAGCAGTGCTCGTTGGGCGGCTTAAGCTCGAAGTTGGACGGGAGCTTAAGGTACTGCTGGCAGGACGCGACGAGGTTAAAGCGGAATTTGGACGCGAGCTGGCGCTTGCACTGCTAGCGGCCGGACGCGCTGGCATGCGCCGAATATGCGAGCGAGCTACAGCCTTAATGGAGCTACGCAGCGCATTTAAGGCGTCCTCTCTCTTATGGGCGATATCGTCGAAGTTCTTTGGCATGAAATCGACGGCGCCCGCCTCTAAGGCCTTAAAGGTGGAGTTGGCACCCTCAAAGGTCAGCGAGGAGAACATCAAAATTGGTGTTGGGCACTGCGCCATGATCTGCTGCACGGCCGTGATGCCGTCCATGACTGGCATTTCCACGTCCATGGTGATCACGTCAGGGTGCAGCGACAGGGTCTTCTCTACGCCCTCTTTACCGTCCTTGGCTTCACCGATGACCTCAAGAGATGGGTCACCTTTTATGATCTCAGTAAGTCTTTTTCTAAAGAAGGTAGAGTCATCGACGATGAGTACCTTAATAGCCATAAGAACCTCGAAAAATCCAAGCCTTCTGTCTGACGTTCAGCCTTGAACACAAAAGTGAGCGTCAGAGAGTCCCTGACGTAGGCTATTGTTCGGCCCTGTAGTTTGCCGCGTTTTCTCTCAAAGCTCACTGGAGGTACGGGCAACCTTTAGGTAGCGGCCACAGCGCAGAGGTGAGACGCGCTTAAGGGTGCTCTGCAAGAAAGCGCAAGTTAGAGCGCAATTTTTGTCAGCATAGCTTCTTCCTAAGCGGAAAAGACGGCAGAGTGACGCTTCGTGCGGAAGCAATTTGATTAGCATAACACAACGCGCTGTGCATAGCACAATAGCTACGTACTAGAGCGTAACCTTTGCGCCAAAATGCTCTATTTATGGACAAAGCAGTGCTACGGGGTCATCTCGATACATGCTAACACAGCCACAGGAGAGGCAAGGAGAGGTTTGTGACAAAACTAATCATCTGGCGGTGTGGGGTAAGGCGGTTCTGAGTCTAAAGCAGCACAAGGCTACTGAGACTGTGCTGCTTAAGGGTAAGTGCAGCGTGGTCACTGTGACAGAGCTTTTACAGACAGCTACACACAGAAGCAGCATGGCCTTACAACCACACTCAAGAGAGCGGCTGGAGCCGCAGGGATAAGCTCTCTTTAGCCTCAGTAATAGAGAGCCTAAAGCGTTTAGGGTGCGTGTAGCGCTGCTACAGGTGAGGCGCTCTACAAGGCTCTCAGCGCGCTTACAGCCAGCCCCGCACAGAAGCAGCATGGTTCTCACCACCTTTCCTCATGAGATCGCGGTAGCAGCATCCACACTAAAAGCTCTGTGGCGCTTAGGGGGCAGCTTGCCCGTTAACAGCAGTACCACCAAGCATGTGAGATCAGCGCGTGTATCCTAAAAAAGCAAATCTCAAAGGAAGTAACTGCCTGCAATCAGGTGTTTTATCCTGAGAGTAGGTGTTTGCTTAGGTGCTACTCTTGAGATAAGGCGCCGTCAGGCGCTTTTTAGGTTACCTACAGATCAGAGCGATCGTTCTTCGCTCTTAGCGCAGCCCTCGCCCTCTGCCGTGCTGCTCTTTTTTCCTTGTGCCCGCCCCAAATAAAAAGCCCCGCAAAGTGCGGGGCATTTGACTTTTTGAGACCGGTGAGCTCACCACGCTGTAAGGTGTCTTACGATGTAAGGAGTCTTACAGCAAGCTCACAACAAAGACAGCACCTCATGAAGAGCCACTGTCTTTAGCTCCAAGGCTATCTGTCTGTAGCCTTAGAAACGATTGCCACCCTTACGGGCATAGGCACGAATCAGGTTCTGGATATCCAGAATCAGCGCAATACCACCATCGGAGGTAATAGTCGCACCAGACATGCCAGGAGTATGACGCAACAGGCTGTCTAATGGCTTAATCACCACTTCCTCTTGGCCTACTAACTCGTCCACCACAAAGCCCACTAAGGTCGATGCAGGTACCTGCACTAACACAATGTAAGCCTTGCCATTCATGTACTCATCAATAGGCTTGTTCTCAAACCATTGCTTGAGGAAGAACAGCGGCACCGCCTTGTCACGAATGATGATCGTGTTCTGACCATCCACATTACGCATCGACGCTAAGTCGAGGTAGAAGATCTCCGACACCGACGTCAGTGGCAGCGCAAAAGTACGTCCCGAGATCTGCACCATTAAGGTTGGCAGAATAGCCAGCGTTAATGGCACCTTAATCTCAATCGTCGTGCCCTTGTGCAACTCAGAAATCACACGCACCGAGCCATTGAGCTTGGAGATGTTGGTCTTCACCACATCCATGCCCACGCCACGACCGGAGATATCCGTAATCACGGTGTTGGTGGAGAAGCCTGGCGCAAAGATCAGGTTGTAAGCTTCCTCATCGCTTAAGCGATTGGCAGCCTCCTCATCCATCACGCCCTTGCGCACCGCCACCTGACGTAACACCTTTGGATCCATACCGGCACCATCGTCAATGATGCGCAGTAAGATGTGATCGCCCTGCTGCTCAGCAGATAAGGTCACCACACCAGTTGGATCCTTGCCTAAGGCCGCACGCTCCTCAGGCATCTCAATACCATGGTCGCAGCAGTTGCGCACCATGTGGATCATTGGATCGGCAAGAGCATCCACCAAGTTCTTATCAAGCTCGGTGTCCTCACCTTCCATGACGAGGTTGATCTTCTTGTTGAGCTTACGCGCAAGGTCACGCACTAAGCGTGGGAAACGACCAAAGACCTTCTTAATAGGCTGCAGTCTAGTCTTCATGACTGAGCCTTGCAAGTCGGCCGTGACCACGTCTAAGTTGGCAATGGCCTTGTTCATCTCCTGATCTTCGCGGTGAGCGGCGATCGAGACTAAGCGGTTACGCACTAACACCAGCTCGCCGACCATACGCATGATGTCGTCGAGCACCTTGCTGTCCACACGTAAAGTGGTTTCCACTTCCGCTGCAGGCAGCGCAGGCTTCGCGGCGCCAGCTGCTGCTGGCTTGGCGGCAGCAGCAGGGGCAGCAGGGGCAGCAGCATTTGCGCTCTCAGGATTCTCAAAGCCACCTAAACCATCGGCATCAGTTGGCATCTCATCCAGAGAACCTAAAGCCGCAAAGCCATTGTCTTCGCCACCACCTAAGTTATCG
>JAHLFE010000189.1 GCA_018884035.1 Candidatus Anaerobiospirillum pullicola | reverse complement strand
AGTGGCAGATCGTGTTGCTGCCTAGTCTAGCTGTGTGTACAGCAGCACTGTGTCTTAGAAGCTGCGCGCTGCAGGGTAGCGCCTTAGCGTTCGAGGAGCGCGCCGTCAGCACCAAAAAAATCGCAAGGATCTGATTTTATAGGGCCCAGAGCTTTATCGACCCTCTTTAGGTTTGAGGGAATGCTCTGAGAGCAGCGCAGCTTCCTCTGAGTCCGCCAGCAACGCTGCTACTGCCACTACTGCCCCTACTCCCTTATCACTTGGTAATGACTGCCTTAAGCGATGCCGACGTTTAAGGCTATCATGCGTGCCCCTACTTAAGACAAGCTCGGACTCACCTGCACCTTTCATCTCGAGTAGTGGGCTGTAACCTCACTTAACCTTACAGCCGTCACTTATGAGATCACTTGTTCCCTACTGTCACTACTACCACCACCACAGCCACGCCCCCCAGTATCTGCACAGGCTGCAGTGTAGTTCACTATCTCTAGCGCAAGTGCTTTAGCGCTAAGCACTTGGTGCTACTGACTCATCTTTTTGATTCCATGGAGCGACCTTAAAGAGCAGCAACATGCCAGGCACTGCCAGCGCCGTGCAGAGAATAAAGAAGTTTTCCCAGCCTAAGCCCTCGACTAAATAGCCCGTGGTAGCGTTACAGAAAGTGCGTGGCACAGCCGAAAAGCTTGAGAGCAGCGCCAATTGCGTCGCGGTATAGACAGGATTGGTTTCTTTGGCGATAAAGGCAACAAAGGCCGATGTGCCTAAGCCACCACCGCCATACTCACCTATAAGCACAACAGCTAAAAGCCACACCGATGGCGTGCCATACTGGCCTAAATGCGCCAGTAAGACGAAGCCTAAGATGGTTACCAGCTGAATAAAACCAAAGATCCACAACGCACGGTTGATGCCCAGCTTAAGCATAAAGACACCACCTAAGAGGCCGCCAATCACGGTTGACCACAAGCCCACGTTTTTGGCCACAATACCAATGGTGGTGAGGTTATAGCCCAAGTCCATATAAAACGGGGTTGCCAGCGCTAAGGCCATGCTGTCGCCAATCTTATAGAGAAAGACAAAGCACACCGTAAAGAGCGCAGCTAAGACGCCACGGCGCGTAATAAACTCCCGAAAAGGCTCGACTACCGCCTCTTTTAAGCTGCGTGGAGCATGCGCAATGTTTTGCTCGCGCAAAAAGAGCGACAGAATGAGGCACGGAATCAAGCAGGCCGCCGTAAAGTTAAAGACCACCGTCCACGAGACGTAGTCGGCCATAATAAGTGAGATGCCGCCTGGCACTAAGCCCGCCACGCGATAAGCGTTGACAAAGATGGCGTTACCTAAGCCCAACTCATGGGTGGGGAGAAACTCACGACGGTAGGCATCCAACACAATGTCTTGGGTTGCTGAGGAAAATGCGATTACTGTTGCCAGTAAGGCGACCATACCAATGGACTGCTGCGGGTCAAAAAAGCCCATAGCACTAATGGAGATGATAAGCACCACCTGCGAGAGGATGATCCAGTCTTTACGCCGTCCTAAGTGAAAAATCTGGTAGCGGTCGACGAGGGGCGCCCACACAAACTTCCATGTGTAAGGGATCATCATGAGGGAAAAAGCGCCAATGACCTTGAGGTCTAAGCCCTCTTTACGCAAAAAAGCTGAGAGGAGGTTGATGAGCACAAAAAGCGGCATACCGGAGGCAAAGCCGGTTACCACACAGATGCCCATGCGCTTAGAGAGGATTTCGCGCCAGACAGACTTTTTCTGGGTGGGGCTCTCTGGGGTGGCGGTAGCTGCACCAGCGGCTTCGGTGTTGGCGGCAGTGGCGGCAGCAGCTGACTCGGCCGCAACGGAGGCGGATGCTGCTGGCACGGCGGTAGTAGCAGCTGTGGCAGTGGACTGTGCCGTTGTCCCCGCGTTAGTGGCTATGCCCCCTACTCCCGCCGGAGCTTTAGAGGATGGCTGCTCCTGTGGCGCTGGCGCCGCAGTGGCGGTCGTAGTCGCGTCAGGCGTCGTCGCGCTCTCACGTGAGGCTGTTGATGGCATAAGCAAAGTCCAGTAAGACAGGGCAAAAGACAGGGCTACGCGCTCATTGCGCTTTTGCAGCGCCCCAAAAGATGCGGCCACGACACAGTGCGCAAACACCGCTCGTGGCCGAAGAAATAAAAGAAAACAAAGACAGGTTAAGCCGGAAGTGCGTGACGCTTACTTAAGATAGTGGACACCAGCAGCAGTTGCTGCTGATGCTGCTGCTTTTACTACCTCTAGGAAGAAGCTGCGTGGATGCTGCCTCATGGGGGAGTAAGGTGCCCGCTGTCGTCACTAACGCCAATGGTGCCGCTGACGCCTTTACTGACGCCACTCAGCGTAAGCGTAAGTACGCTACCGCGCTTAGTCACGGAAGTTTGTAAATTGCAGGGGCTGGCCTAAGTCACTCATCTTGGCCTTTACGGCAGCAATCGCTGCCTGCAGATCGTCGCGCTTCTTACCCTGTACGCGCACGGTATCGTCATTCATCTTTGCGTCCACCTTTAACTTGGCGTCTTTGATGATCTTGACGATCTTCTTACCTAAGTCCTTATCGATACCCTCTTTAAAGACCACTTGCTGTAAGGAGCGCTTACCGGAGCGAGTAACCTCCTTAAACTCAGCGCTGGTTACCTCGAGGCCACGCTTAATGAGCTTTTGCATGAGGATGTCATCCATTTGCTGGATTTGGAAATCCTCATTGGCCTCCAGCTTCACTAAGTTTTCCGCCTTGACTAAGGTGTAGGAAGCTTCCACGCCTCTGAAGTCGTAGCGAGTTTGTAACTCACGATTGGCATTATCGACGGCATTTTGCAGCTCGTCTTTTTTCAGCTCAGAAACGATGTCAAAAGATGGCATGCTTCGCTCCTTACAAGGAAAAATCCGCAGAGAAAAGCGCTGACGCGCAAGAAAAAGTGAAAACCGTGGGAGCGGCTAATGATACGGGGCAGATACAGGGCAGATACAGAACCGATAAGGAGCCGATAAGAGGCAATGCGCCCCTGTGGTCAAGTAGCTCTGAGAAGCTTACCTGCAGCTCTAATCAGGGCTGCATAGTACTGCACCTTTGCCTGACAGCTCCCGCCCCAGAGACATCCTCAGGATGTTATCCCCAAGGAATGATTGAGCGCATAAATGACGGAGAAAGGGATGATTGCTGGCAACTTCCCCCACCTCGAGATGAATGGTGCAGGTGAGTCTAATACTATCTTAAGACGGTGCACCATGATTACCATAAAGTCCGTCATCTGTTACGTCAGTCATTTCCAAAAGCAAATACCCAAGGAAGTCACAGCCT
Organism: Candidatus Anaerobiospirillum pullicola; assembly: GCA_018884035.1. Taxonomy (GTDB): domain Bacteria; phylum Pseudomonadota; class Gammaproteobacteria; order Enterobacterales; family Succinivibrionaceae; genus Anaerobiospirillum; species Anaerobiospirillum pullicola. The sequence continues at coordinate 36,482 of JAHLFE010000189.1, read as the reverse complement.
ACACTCAGGTGTTTTACCTTGAGCATAAGGTGTTTGCTGCGGCGCTACGATTGAGATCTCAAAATTCGAGATAAGGCGCCGTCAGACGCTTTGAGGTTGCCGACCTCCGCAGAGCCAGTCTTAGCAGCGGCGCTGCTAAAGAGTGGCCTTGCCCCATCCTTCCTTGTTGCCCCCTACCTAGGGGCATGCCCCTATTGAGGCACCTTAAGGGTATGCAGCTTCGCGCTAATGCGCTCCTTGATCTTCTCCGCAGTTAAGCCCAACTCCGTAAAGATCTCCTGCCGCGTTCCCTCCATAATAAAGTTATCAGGCAAGCCAATATTCAGCACACAGGCGTAATGCTCCCCAGACATCTGGGCTACCACCGCATCAATCTCCTCACCAATACCACCGCAGACCGCACCCTCTTCTACGGTCACCAGCAGGTCATACTTCGCAGAAAGTAAGCGTACCAGCGCCTCATTTAATGGCTTAATAAAGCGCATGTTGATCAGGGTGTAGTCCTGCTCGCAAGCAAGCGGCAACAGCGTATGGCTCAGAGGGCCAAAGGCTAAAATCGCCACCTTATACTGCTTGCCTAAGGCATCAGCTGCCATCTCAGGCGTAGCCGTCAGCGCCCGCTTGAGGCTCACCTCAGTGCGGGGTAAGGACGCCACATTGCCACTACCAAAGCCTAACAGATCAAGCTCATGGTGCTGGTCATCGCAATTGAGGCCTTGGATATACAGGGCATGAACAGCATTTAAGTGCAAGCACTCCACTTGTCCAATATTAAGCTTGGTGTCGAGGCTTAAGCGCTCTGGCTTCTCCCCAATCGTGCCGTCTGCTAAGACCTCACGTAAGGTCTCGCCATTGTCACGTGGGTAACGCACCACACATGGGTGGGCGTAAGCATAGCCTGTATTGAGCATGTAGTAGAGCTCATGACGGGTGCTTGGTGCCATGATAAGCAGATTAGGCACGGTACGGGTGTAGGCAATATCAAAACTGCCATTGTGGGTAGGGCCATCGGCACCGACCACGCCACCACGGTCTAAGCACAGCATCATAGGCAGGTCTTGGATGGCCATATCGTGAATCAGACCATCGTAAGCACGCTGCATAAAAGAGCTGTAGATATTGACCACAGGGCGCATACCTCCAGCGGCTAAGCCCGAGGCAAATACCATCGCATGCTGCTCAGCAATGGCCACATCAAAGAACTGATGGGGATAGCGCTGAGCAAACTCCGCCAGTCCCGAGCCAATGCGCATCGCTGGCGTTACCGCCATAATGCGACGGTCACTTACGGCCTTATCGCACATCCAGCGGCCAAAAGCAGCAGAATAGGAGCGATCCTCCTTACTGCTTTCCTGATTAATGCCCTGCGCAGGGTTAAAGGTCGGCACACCGTGATAGCAGATAGGATCCTCTTCGGCAGGGCCATAGCCCTTACCCTTTTTGGTCACAATGTGCAGGAACTTAAGGCCGGAGATCTCCTTAATGTTTTGCAGGAGATTGACAAGGCGGCCCACATCATGGCCATCCACGGGGCCAATGTAGTTAAAGCCCAGCTCCTCAAAGAGGGTACCTGGCATGAGCATGCCCTTGACATGCTCTTGGGCGCGAATGGCCAGCTCACGCACCGCTGGTAAGGACTTTAAGATGCGCTTACCACCCTCAATTAACTTGACGTAGTGAGGACTGGAGATAACGTGAGACAGGCCTTGAGCAAGCGAACCGACGTTCTCGGAGATGCTCATCTCATTGTCATTTAAGATGACCGTGAGATCGATGTCCGAAAAAGAGCCCGCGTGGTTTAAGGCCTCAAAGGAAGTGCCACCACTTAAGGCGCCATCGCCAATGACGGCAATGACCTTACGCCGCTCATCTGGGGACTTATTGCGCTCAGCCACGGCTAAGCCCAAAGCCGAGCCAATGGAGGTGGAGGCGTGGCCCGTGGAGAGCAGATCGTAAGGCGTTTCGCCACGCCAGATAAAGGCGTGCAGGCCATGATGCTGCCGAATGGTTTGCAGCTCGTTACGGTGGCCGGTGAGGATCTTGTGAGGATAAGCCTGATGCCCCACATCCCAGACAATGACGTCCTTAGGGGTATCGTAGACGTAATGTAAAGCGACGGTCAGCTCTACCACACCGAGGCCCGAGGCGAGGTGTCCGGCAGTTTTGCTCACTGTGTCAATGAGGCAGGAGCGAACTTCTTTACACAGTTGTGGCAATTGCTCACGCGACAGAGCGCGCACATCACTGGCTGAGTTGATATGGTTAAGGAGCTGAAAATCGTTTGGCACTACACTTTGAAGCTGTCGCAGAGCAACTGTCATCGCCGCCGACTAGAGGCGCACATTAGAGTTTGCCGTGGGGTTTTCCCTAAAGTTTGCCCTCACCCACTCCATTGCAGCACGTCAAGCACTAAGCAGGTGGAGTCTTGAGATCGCAGCGTAAACATAACTCTGAAAACAGGCTTTCCTCCTATTAGGGTCGCAAGAAAGCTTGTCTGCGACCGTATCGAACAAAGAAAGCTACCAGCATCTGACTGCACATAAGTACTGCACTGCACTGCACTGCGGGTTGTACTTAAGCCCTGTAATGTACTCATGTAGCCATGCTCCCTCAGGTCACCCACCTAAAGGGGCCACATGCTGCTGGTGCTCTCGGGCCTCCTTATTTTAATGGTCGCGGCTCACACAAAATTGAGCAAATTGCTCGAGCAGCGGCATTGGCACCTTGAGCTCCTTTAAGGCCGCTTGGGCCTCAGCACTTAGCTTTTGGGCGTAAGCCTTAGCGTTCTCTAAGCCTAAGAGCGAGACATAGGTGCTCTTGTCGTGCGCCTCATCTGAGCCCACGGTCTTGCCTAAGACAGCGGTATCGCCCTCGACATCGAGCACATCGTCCCACACTTGGAAAGCAAGGCCGACCTTTTTACCATAAGTGGTGAGGTGCTCTAAGTCACGCGAAACCTGGGGACGCTCCACAAAGCCTAAGGTGAGGCCAATCACATCGCCGGTGCTGTTATTGTGAGCATCCTCATAGCGGGCGGCCATATAGCCCATTTGCACAGCGGCAGTAATAAGCGCTCCGGTCTTTAAAGCATGCAGGTGCTCTAAGGCATCCTGCTCTAAATGCTGGTGCTCAGCAAGTAAATCTAAAGCCTGACCACCGCACATACCCGTAAAGCCCGCCGCCCGTGCTAAGGTGCCACAAAGTCTTGCTTTCACTTCATCGGCAATATGGCAGCGCTCGTCGGTTAAAAAGTCAAAGGCCAGTGCTTGCAAGGTGTCACCAGCTAAGAGCGCGGTGGCGGGGCCAAACTTGGCGTGCACGGTAGGCTGACCACGACGCAACGTGTCGTTATCCATCTCCGGCATGTCGTCGTGAATCAGGGAATAAGAGTGGATGCACTCAATGGCGGCGGCCACATAGTCGAGGTCTTTTAAGGAAGCAGCGTAGGCTTGACCTGTGGCGTACACGAGGTACGGACGGGCACGCTTACCACCTAAGAGCAAGGCGTAATGCATGGCCTCTTTTAAGGAAGCAGGCTCAGATGGCATCTGCGCTAACTTCTCTTGCATGCAGGCATTAACGCGCTGTTGCACCACCTTAAAGAAATCATTGAGTTGCTGCATGGAGCTTCCTCGTGTTACTGCTGCTATGGCCGGCCGCGTCTTAAGGCTAGCGCACACCAAAGAGAACCACAGCTCAGTTCAGTTCAATTATGAGCTGATACTGAACTTAAGCTGATCTGAGACTAAAAGGCAATGTCATCGTCAGCAGGATCATAGCCCTGAGGCTGCTCCGGCTGCATCGGTGGCTGCTGCATTGGCTGTGGCTGTGGCTGCGACTGCGTCTGCCCCATATGTTGCTGTGGTTGTTGGTTGTCCTGTGGGGCGGCATTGAAGTTTTGCTCCCCTGCCTCAAGGCGCTGCAGTTCCTGCATCGACGCTTGACGCACCTCGCTGACGCGACGGGTCATGTCCTGTAAGCAGCTGCGACACTGCACGGCCAGCTTCATACCGCGCTCGTACTTGTCGATAGCATCATCTAAAGACAGCGAGTTGTCCTCAAGCTCCTTGACCGTAGCTTCCAATAAGGTAAGGCCTTCGTCTAAGTTCTTAAAGTCCATAGTTTCTCCTTACAAACAGGAGCCAGACCATCGTCGCGACCTTGTGGGGGTGCATTACTGGCGGCTCGAAGCAAGAGCGCAATCACCACCATCAGCAGATGGTGGTAATCGCCGTTGATAGCCGTTAGCGCCTCATTTTATCCTTGAGGGCGAGCCTTACCCTCTGCTGACGCTAAACGTGCGAGGGCGGTCTCAATTTCTTTGTTCGGGATACCCAGCTTCGCCCCACTAACCAAATGCAGATCGTTAAAAGACACCTCGGCGACAGTCAGAAAGCCCGCCCGAAAAAGCATGATGGACTCAGGCATATCAACAAATAAGCAATGGTAACTAAACTCAAAATACTGCCGCGATATGCGCTTACCTTCTTCGCTTCTTAAGCGCTTTACCCACTCATATTGCGGATCTAACTTACGCAACAGCTCTGGCACGCCATAGCGATCAAACCAATAGGTCTGAAAGCTTGGCTGCCGCTCGCGGAAAAAGCTCAGGATAGACGTTGGCGATAACACCTTGCAGCGCTCAGAGCCATTAAAGTTATAGCCGCCGTACCACGCGCACAGCTCATCTAGCAGGTGCTCCACCTGAGGCTCAGTAACCTCTGCAAGAGGAACCTTTGCTAGCTGCGCGGCAGCATAGCGCAGGTGTTCAGGGAAATAGCGCTGTAATTCCTCACGCGTGAAGCCGCAAAGCAGAGCGACAGTTGGATGTTGCGAGATATCTTCGAGGACATTGCCATAGAAGAGATCTACCCAATCCCACAGGCTCGTACTACCCGTAATCAGGGAGAAACGAAACTTGGACTCGCTCGTTTTGAGATTACTCACAAACGAGGTCAGAGAGCGCACAATCTTTTGGAGCTCATCGTTATCGTTAGGCTCACAAAATTGGAACAAAGGCGCCTCAAAGTTCTCGACAAGCAGCACAACTGAGTGGTCTGGTACTACATCCAGCAACGACTCAAAGGCACTGATAACCCCCAGATCCCGATATTTATTCTTGATCTCAAGGTGCGCGTCAGAGGCAAAACGTAAGACTTTATCGTTAAGCCGCTCCTTAAACTCCTTCATGCTCTTACAGTCTTGCAGCAACTCTTTAAAATTCAGCCGCAGTACATAAAAAGGGCCCTCGTGCTGGCGCTGTTTTGGCCACAGCGTCTCCATTTCAAGGCCCTTAAAGTACGAGTCATGCCCGTCATACGGCTCAACACCGTGCAGGAACAGCTCTTCTAACGTGGACACCAGCAGGCGTTTACCAAAGCCATCCGGACGAAACAAAATCCGAGGTTGGCTGCTATCGATGAGCCAATCAAGATAGCGTGTCTTGTCTACATAGACTAAGCCCTGCTTTCTGAGGTCAACAAAGTCCAGTTGCTCTGTGGGCAACTGATTTACAAGCTCTTCGTATGTTGCCATGAATTACACCTCTTGCGGCACTACCCTAAGGCTAACCGACCATACCAGCGAACCTAAGTTAGGCTGGTACACCTAAGAGCGCCCCCACTCATCCCTCAGGATGGGATGAAGACACTCACATCCAGCTTGCAAGCTGGATAGCAGCCACTTGCAGCTTTATTACTAAGAGTACCTTGATGCTCTGGGTGGTTTTAGTTCGCGGAGATGCTAACCGACCTGAACCGTGGGCCCAGCTTATCTAAGCAGCACTCCCAACTCTTTAGTACTGGGGTTACCACCTACGTAAGTAAGTAAGTAAGTAAGTAAGTAAGATTACACCAAACTTCGCCTTGACCGGTAATCTAAAAAAGGCCCTTAACCAGCCTTAACCTGCAGGGGGGCCACCAGCGCACGGGAACGACTGCAAGCTGACAGTCTGCACTGCAGAAATCTCTCGGCTCTCGGCACAAAACACCATAGCCAACCGCCACAGGTGTTGCCGCTGAGCAAAGGTATCACCGTAATTTCTGTCCAGCACTTGTGCTACCGCTTGCTGCAGCAAGTTATCGCAATCAGTCAGCTTGTGCGCATACTTAAACTCAATTACCACTGTTGTCTGCTGCCAGTCAAACAGCAAATCAGCTCTCCCCTTGGCCTCATGATGATTCACTATCACCCTGATATGCAGCGCTAGCGAGACACCAATATACAGGGTGTTAGTAACGCCACTTTCTTGTGTCAAGGGATAGTGCTCGTAATCAACACCTTGCAACAGCTCATTAAAGCACTTCTGCAAGGCAGTCTCATCATGAGTGTCTATGGCAGTACGCAGCTTAGCGATAAAGCCGATTTTGAATCCCTGTGTATTTGCGAGGAAATCTACACAATACAAACGGGACAGGGCATCCTCCATTTCTTTGTTAGGAATACCCAACAGCATTGAGGATTTATCTGGCGCGGCAGCACCACGATAAGGAGTTTTCAGCGTGAGGTAGCCTGTTTGAAACAGCAAGACCTCTGGTTGCATTGTTGCCAACGTGCTCGGGTTAAGAAAAGCATCTCTGCTTACCTGTACGCTTTCACCTGCTAAAAGGTTTAAGCGTTCAGGCCACGAGCTATTAAACAGACATTTACGCAAAATCTCAGGAAGGCCACCGCTATCAAACCAAAAAGTATCGAAATCAGTCCATTTTTCTCTGAAAAAACACAGAATGGACCACAGGCAAAACACATGAGTAGCACCATGGCTATCAAAGCAATAGCCGTCATACCACTCTGTCATCTCATTGAGCAATTGCTCCACATGCTGAGCACAAACCTGCTCCAATGGAACTTGCAACCATTGAGATGATGCATAGCGTAGATGCTCTGGGAAATAACGCTGTATCTCCTCACGTGTGACACCGCAGATAGCGCCAAACTCAGGATCCTGCGAGATATCAGCGATGGTATTGCCAGCGGTAAAAATAGAGGTGTCCTTCAAGCGGGTAATACCAGTGATAAAGGTAAAACGAAACTTTTGGGCTCGCACCTTAACATTAGCAAAGAAGCCACGCAGCACCTGCGCCATGTCTTCGCTGGTCGCGCTATCAGTACTCCCTAAAAAATGCGTTAAAGGCGCATCATACTCATCTACGAGCAACACCACAGAGCCATCCGGTACGGCATCAAGCAGTAGCTTGAACACATCAAGACCAGCAGAACATATGGTCTTGAGCTCTAATTGCGACTCAGTGGCAAAGTGCAAGATCTGCTCATTGAGACACTGCTTGAAAGCAGCAACACTGTTGCAGTCTTTGATTAAATCCCAGAAGTCAAGGTGCAGCACATAAAAAGGGCCCTCATTATCTGGATCTTGTGGCCACAGTGGTTCTATATCCAGCCCCTTAAACAAGGAATCATGCCCGTCATAGGGGGCCACCCCGTGTAAAAACAGCTCCTCCAAAGTTGACACTAGAGTGCTTTTACCAAAACGCCGTGGACGCGTCAAAAGCAGCGGTTGGTTAATAGTGGCAAGCTGATAGAGATAGCGCGTCTTATCCACGTAAATCAACCCGTGCGCTCGGATCCATGCAAAATCTTGCTGGCCTCCTGGCAACAGCTTTCGTAGCTGATTAAATGTGTGCAAAACACGCCTTCCTATCATTATCCAGCCCAAAGGAACGGCTACCAGAGCCACGGGCAAGCCCCTAAGACTAACCTAAGACTAAGAGGGCCTTACCCTGAGGCTCTGTTTACGCTTAGGTTAAAGCTTACTCACGTAAGGTCGCACCAAACTTAGCCTTGACCGCAGCGACGACCTTCTCGACTAAGGCATCAACCTCAGCGTCCTCTAAAGTACGCTCGTTGTCGTTAAGGCTCAGGCCTAAAGCTAATGAGCGCTTATCGCCTAACTCCGCACTCTCAAAGACATCAAAGATCACGACCTTATCGACGAGCTTGCCACCCTCAGCGGTAATGAGAGCTACCACATCCTGAGCATGCACGTTCTTATCTAAGACAAAAGCTAAGTCACGACGCACGCTTGGGAACTTCGAGATCTCATGGGCCAGCGGAATCACACGCGTGCTCAGGGCCGCTTGGGCAATCTCAAACACACCCACTGGGGTCTTAAAGCCTAAAGCCTTTTGTGCCACTGGGTGGAGGATACCCACGACACCGACCTTACGACCATCTAAGTAGAGGTCAGCACCCTGACCAGGGTGTAAGAATGGCGCCTCAGTGACACGCCACTCATAAGCTTGTGGACGGGCCGTTAAATCCAGCAGGTTCTCGACATCACCCTTGAGGTCAAAGAAGTCGATGTGACGGGCCTTTTGGCTCCAGCACTCAGCCTCGGCATCACCTAAGGCTAAGCCTGCGACCATTGGCTCTTGGCGCACGCCATTTTCGGCGGTCTCGTCTTGGATGTAGCTTAAGCCCAGCTCAAATAAGCGCACACGCTTTTGCTGACGGTGCACATTGTACTTGGCCGCCACGGCTAAGCCTGCAAGCAACGTCGTGCGCATTGCCGACATCTCTAAGGAGATTGGCGTGAGCAGCGTCATTGGCTCTAAGTCGTAAAAGACCTTAAGAACGCGTGGGTCGGTAAAGGAGTAAGTGATCGCCTCTTGGTAGCCCGACTGCACTAAGTTGTGACGCAGTGCGCGCTCAGAGACCACCTCTTCTTTCGCGGCAGCCATCACCATTTCGGCGATAGGCAGGGTGCTTGGCACCTTGTTATAGCCGTAAATACGGGCGACTTCCTCAATTAAGTCCTCTTCGATCTCTAAATCGAAGCGGAAGGAAGGAGCAGTGGTGTAGTAGCCTCCCTCAACCTTTTGTGGCTGTAAGCCCAGCGTGTTTAAGATGTGCTCAACTTCCGCAGCTGGCACCTCGCAGCCTAAGACCTTAGCAAGGCGGTCTAAGCGTAAGGTGATGTGATGGGTCTCATCACGCTTGAGCTCAGCCTCATCGCGGCACTCAATGACAGGGCCGACTTCACCACCGGCGATCTGCACTAAGAGGGCGGTAGCACGCTCCATAGCGGTACGCTGGAGCTCTGGGTCAACACCACGCTCGAAGCGGTGAGAAGCATCGGTATTTAAGCCGTAATGACGGGCACGGCCCTTAATGGCAAGTGGCGTAAAGAAGGCCGACTCTAAAAAGACGTCCTGAGTGTCGCTGTTGATACCCGACTTCTCACCACCAAAGATACCGGCTAAGCCCACGGGGCCGTGGCTATCGGCGATCACTAAGGTGTCATCCGTCACCTCCACCTCTTCGCCCGAGAGCAGCACTAAGCGCTCGCCCTTATGGGCAAGGCGCACCTGAATCTTGTCATGGACGCGATTTAAATCAAAGGCGTGCAGAGGCTGCCCCAGCTCTAACATTACGTAGTTGGTGACGTCCACAATTGGCGAGACGGAGCGGATACCGCAGCGACGTAATCTCTCGACCATCCACAGTGGGCTTTGCGCCTTTTGGTTCACACCACGCACCACACGACCTAAGTAGCATGGGCAAGCCTGTGGATTTAACACCTCCACAGGGAAGGTCGCATCACAAGTTGGGGTAACCTCGGGGATGCTGAGCTCATGGAAAGGAGCGTGCGTTAACACAGCCACTTCACGAGCAATACCACGCAGGCTTAAGCAATCTGGACGATTGGTGGTTAAGTCCACATCAATGGTGTAGTCGTTTAAGTGCATGTACTCGTGTAAGTCCATGCCCACAGGGGCGTCCGCTGGCAGCTCAATAATGCCGCTTGACTCCTCAGACATCTCCAGCTCCTTGTAAGAGCAGAGCATGCCCTGCGACTCGACACCTCTTAACTTAGCCGCCTTAATGGTGATGCCAGGTAAGTGTGCACCGACTAAGGAACAGGCTACCTTTAAGCCCTGACGGCAGTTAGGGGCACCACAGACAATCTGTAAGAGCTCGCCATTAGGAGCGGCCGCACCGACGTTTACACGGGTGACGTGGAGGTGGTCAGAGTCAGGGTGATCCCAGCACTCGACGACTTCGCCTACGACCACGTGGTCAAACTTACCGCAGACTTCCTTGCAGGTGTCCACCTCTAAGCCGGCCATGGTAATGGCATCAGACAGCTCTTGGGCGCTTAAGGAATTTGGCACCCACTCATCGACCCAGTTCTTATTAAACTTCATAACGCAAAATATCCTGTTGACGCAGGCTTACTGACCACTCTTTCGCACTTACGTGGTTGGCGTAAGCCTCGCTGCGGTGGGCAACTTACTAAGGTACGTGTTACTAAGGAGCGTGGTGTCTTGAGAACAGGGGCGCTGTGACTTGTGACTTACAAGGAAGCACCGAGCTCGACTTACTGCAGCGCCGCAGTTTTTTCCTTGCTGTGGCTTACTGTCTGTAAGGAGCACCCAAGTGTCTTGCTTGCTTGTGTCCGTCCTTAGCGTTCTCAACTTCAGGCGCGCTCTTTTCTGCCTGTTGTCCTGCTGTTAGAACTTACTCTTAGTTGTCGCGACCGCGATCTCAGTTTGTCCTAACCTGAAGCACAGCGCTCTGCACGGCACGCTGCGTTACACTGCGCTACGCAGAGCATACTTTGCTCTGCTGTGCCCTGCTCTGCTGTGCCCTGCTCTGCTCTGCTGGGCTGTGCAGTGCAGTGCAGTGTGGTGCAGTGCGGTGCGGTGCCATGCCATGCTTCGGACCCGCCCAGTGTGTGGAGGGAGGCTTTTAGGCAAACTGGCTTAAGAAACGCAGATCGTTCTCAAAGAAGGCGCGTAAGTCCTTAACCCCGTAGCGGAGCATGGTCAGGCGCTCGATGCCCATACCAAAGGCAAAGCCGGTAAACTCCTCTGGGTCGATGTTGACGTTGCGCAGCACGTTTGGATGCACCATACCGCAACCTAACACCTCTAACCACTTGCCACCCTTACGGCGCACGTCCACCTCGGCAGATGGCTCCGTAAATGGGAAGTAAGATGGGCGGAAGCGTACCTCAAGCTCTTCTTCAAAGAACTTTAATAAGAACTCGTAGAGCACACCCTTTAAATCAGCAAAGGAGACGTTACGGTCGACGTACAGACCCTCGATCTGATGGAACATTGGGGTGTGGGTCATGTCGTAGTCGTTACGATAGACTCGTCCTGGAGAGACGATACGAATTGGCGGGGCCTTTTTCTCCATGGTACGGATTTGCACCGAGGAGGTTTGCGAGCGTAACAGCAGACCGTTAGCAAACATAAAGGTGTCGTGGCTAGCACGAGCTGGGTGATGTGGAGGGAGATTTAAGGCGTCGAAATTGTGGTAGTCATCCTCAATTTCAGGGCCAGACGCGATTTCAAAGCCCATGGTGGAGAAGATGTCATTGAGACGCTCAATGGTACGCGACACTGGGTGTAAGGTACCCATCTGACGGTGTCGGCTTGGCAGGGTGATGTCGACCTTTTCAGAGGCAAGCTTAGCGTCCAAGGCGGCCTTTTCCAGTTGAGCCTTACGTTGCTCAATGGCAGCAACGACCTCTTGCTTAGCCTCATTGATGACCGCGCCGCGTTGTGGGCGTTCGCTGGCATCAAGTTTGGCCAGTTCTTTCATAAACTCAGCAAACAAGCCCTTCTTGCCTAAGTAATTTACGCGCACAGCGTCTAACTCTTGCAGGCTGGCGGCGCCAGCAGCGGCGGCGATGCCCTCTTGTTTAGCTTGAACTAGCTTATCCATCACACAACAACCAATAAACAAAGTCTTGAGGCCTAGAAAGTGGCGGGTGCCACAGAACAGGGCAGCGGACACTTAAGCGGCGCGCATGGGCCTCCTCTCACTGCCACTTGTGCTTGCTTGTGGTGGCGTCAAAGCGCAGTCAAAGCAAGGCACAAGGGACAGGTGGTAGCGCCAAAATCTAAATTCACAATTATCGCACGTGCTATATTAAATCGCAAAAAGCGCCCAAAAGTCATTCTCAGAGCGGGGGCACAAGGAGAGCTCTTTTCCTCAAGTTCAGCATTGCGCAATGACAGCTACAACAGACACCAGTAGAGCTACCTTGAGGTGCGGTGTGATGTGCCTTATCTATTACATGTGCTCAACTACCACTGAGCAGTGATCACGTTAGAGGCAGCTTAAGGTAGTTGTTTACTCCAAGATGGCAGCGCCCTTATTAGGTAGCCTCTATGAGGGAAGGGAAAACAGCTCACACGGAATGGCGCACAGACTTGCTCAGTATGCTCTGAGGTAGAACGTCAACGCCCAAGACGACAAAGCCACCACATGGATCCCATATGGTGGCTCTAAGCGCTTAAGACACAGCTTAAGTACGGCACGTGGCAGCGGTTACACCGCTAAAGATCACTAAGGCTTTTAGAGTCCTTAGCGCGGGCTAAAGACGGCTTTATCCCGCCCTGAGTGCCCCCTTAGCACAGCATGCCCTTTTTCACCTGCTCTACAGTCTCAGCTGGCACTAAGACCTCCAAGCACGCCAGACCAAACTCAATGGCTAAGGCTGGGCCCTTACCGGTCACGATCTTATTGATGCGGTCGATGCAGGTGTTAGCACCAGTGTAGTTTTGAATGTTGTCCGAGCAGCCAGGATAGCCCGTGGCTGGGCCGTCGGTGATAATGCCATGCTTAGCCAGCACAAAGCCTGGAGCGGCGCAAATAGCAGCCACGTAGCGGCCCGCAGCCTTTTGCGCCTTTAACTTCGCAATGAGTGGCTCGCAGTTAGCGCAATTGGTGGCACCATCTAAACCACCAGGGATGACGATAATGTCGTAATCCTCAGTGCATTCGCTGATGTGCTTTTCACACAGAACATGCATGCCATGGGAGCACACTACTTCCTTGGAGCCATCGGTGGTGATAGCAGCACGGGTGATCTTAACGCCACCACGGGCAATAATCGAAGCGGCGGCCGTAGCCTCCATATCCTCAGAACCATTAGCAAAAGCAACTAATGCAGTTGGCATAGCAAAATCCTCGAAACAAGTACGCGGTGCCAAAAAGCAAGGCAGTACGTCTGTCTGCCCAGAGAGGTGGGCACAAGCACCTTTGTAAAATGCGGCACCACCTACGTGAAGTGGCGAAGCTCTAGGGTAAGGAAGCCCGCCACCTAAAAGTGGCCTGCCACCTCTGTAAGGCGGCTCAAACCACTAAACCTAGAACCGAGCCGGTGCTCACGCGCTGTAAGCGCAGCTTACGCACTGGGCGTCTCAAATTATAAGTTGAGCTCGCGTGCAGGCTTAATCCGCGAAGCACGCAGCGCTGGGTATAAAGCCGCGCCTAAGCTCATTAACAGCGAAATCGCCAGCACAATCAGGACGTCACTTAACTCTAATCTGCAAGGAATAAAGTTAATGAAGTACACATCCTCATTGAGCAGATCAAAGCCAAACCAATCGCGAAACGATGAGGTAATCGGCGTCACCACTAAGCTTACCACCACACCGGAGACTAAGCCTAACAGCGAGCCATACATACCAGAGATCAGTCCCATGAGCGCAAAAGTACGCACCACGTGATGCGGCTTCATCCCCATGGTGAGCAAAATCGCAATCTCACGTCTCTTCTCTCCTACCATCATGAGAAGATTGGAGACAATGTTAAAGCAGGCCACGGCCAGCACTAAGAACATAGCGACAAAGAGGATCTGTCGTACCATCTGAATATCGTGGTAGAGCTTACCCTGCGTGCTCATCCACGTCACCAAATAGGCGCTCTCTTTAATCTTGCCGGAGGTGGCATTAAAGACAATGTTGTTGGTATCTTGCAGATTGTCCGTGCGAATATGAATCACGTTTGGCCCTTGCAAGGATGCCAGCTCTTTCAGCACGGTGTAGTGCATCAGTGCGACCGTAGTGTCAAGCTGACCACCAATGTGGATAATGCCCACTACGAGGGCCTTATGCTTTTGTGGGGTACGCAGCGTGCGATTAAAGTCCGTACCCGCAAAGGACTGCACAGTCGAAGCCTCTTGCTCTGGGGTATGCGCTGCGTTAATGCTATCCACGGTGGCAGTGTTGTCTAACGTTACCACATCCACCATGTCACCCACGTCCACCTGCAATTTTTTGGCGATACCCGAGCCAATAATGATGCGGGGAATATTCGAGGTTGGCAGCACCGGCTCGGCACTCTGCGCCGCTAAGGAGCGTGACTGTGCTTCTGTACTCTGTGCAGCTGGAGCATCCTGTGCCGCTGCGGGGTTCTGCTCAGCAGGGGCGCCCTGCTCCGCTGCAGCGTCCTCAGATCTTGCTGCACTAGCTGCTAACTGCTCCTCTTCCTCGTTTTCTAAGGTGTCAGCAGCTGCTGCGTCAGCAGTTGCGCTGTCCGCTGCATCATCTTCAGGTGCAGCTGGCGTCGAAAAGTCTACGGCACAAGGCGAGCCTGGCCCGCCCAGCGCAGTGGCGTCGTCAGACGCTACCGCAGCATCAGTAATGTTGCAATCAGCGCACTCCTGATCCATACCAAAGACATAGCCCCTAAAGTTAGGGCACAGCGAGATAAGCTGCGTATTGGTAAAGCGCTGAATAGCAATGACGTCCTGCTCTTTGTAAGGGTCAATACCGGCAATCACCAGCGGCGCAAAAGCGCGATTAGCCGACAAAATAGCCCGCAGCTCAATGGCCGGTGCCGTAGCCACAATGTGCGGACTCTCGTTTAAGATGCGCTCGATATCAGCCACATCCTGAAAGTACGGACGGGAACTGTTTAATTGCGCCGAGGGAATGATCGAGAGCACGCGGTTCTCTAGCTCGTACTCAAAGCCATTCATGGCGGAAAAGCCCACAATAGCCGCAAAGACACCAATGGCAATACCGCAGGTCGAAGCAAAGGAGATAAAGCGCGTTAGCGCCCCTTTACGCCGTGAGCGAAAAAAGCGCAGTGCTAGTTTGAGATCAAGGAAATTAGCCACGAGCCCGTCCTCCTAGCCCTGCCTCATTAGCGCTGCTGCGCATTGTCATCATGCGGCGCCGCTGCTGCCACGCCAGTGGCGCCAGTGGCATCTGCACCAGCTGCATCAGCAGCTGCCTCAAGCTGCGGCGACGCTTTTTCTTGGCGCTCACTATTTTGCGCCTGTAAAGCCGCAGCGGCCACCTCGTAAGCAGGTGCGGCCGCTTCCTCACCAAAAATCACCGCACGGCACTCTATCTCCGGTTTCCCCTGCAACTCGGCTGTCACCGTATTATGCTCCACGCGATAGGAGTGCACTGGCTCATGCTGTAAGGAAACCGCTGCTGCCGCGTTTACCGTAGAAGCTACCGCCGCCGCAAGCTCGGCCTCGGTGCCTAATTTAGCAATGGTTGTAGCGGGCGCTTCCTCCATGAGCTCCACTACCGCCGCCGCTTGCCGTGCTAGTGCCTCTTGGGCGCGCGCCTTGGCTAAGGCCTTAGCAGCATCGTAAGTGAGGTGATGACTCTCCCATGTGTTTGGGGTAAATAATTCCCCTGTGGCCTCATCGCTATCACCACTGGCAGCGATAATAGCCTCGTTATAGCGCTCGTTATAGAGCAAGCTCTGATGCGACTCTTGTAAGTGATCCGCAGCGTTAACAATAACGCCATCTACAATCTCAAGGATGTGGTCGCACTTTTGCGCTAAGCTCTGATCGTGGGTCACCATAACCACGGCTGCCCCCTCTTCTTTGACCAGATCACGAAAGAGCGCAAAGATGACATTGGCGTTCTTTTCGTCGAGGTTGCCGGTAGGCTCGTCCGCCAGCACTAACTCTGGGGAGTGCACTAGAGCACGAGCAATAGCCACGCGCTGGCGCTCACCACCTGAGAGCTCGCTAGGCAGGTGAGTCTTCAGGTTCTCAAGGCCGACGCAGTCTAAAAGATAGGAGGCGCGTTTATAGGCAAGGGCGCGATCCATCTTATCGATAAAAAGCGGCAGCATCACGTTCTCAAGGGCAGTAAAGTCGCCTAAGAGGTGGTGAAACTGGTAGACAAAGCCCAGATGGCGGTTACGGAAGCGAGCTTTTTCCCGCGCGCTGAGCTTGGTGATGTTGACGTCTTGGAAAAAGATCTCGCCCTTGTTAGGGGTATCGAGGGTACCGAGGATATGCAGCAGGGTACTTTTACCGGAGCCGGACTTACCGACGATGGCGGTCATTTTTGAGGCTTCGATATCGAGGTCAATACCTTTGAGCACAGGGGTTTTGATTTTCCCTTCCTGATAGGAGTGCTCAATACCACGACCTTTGAGTAGAATCTTTTGCATCTTAGCCCTTGGGTAAGTTCGTGCGGGGATGGATAAGTTGGGAAGTGAGAGTAGAGAGTGGGGCGTGACACGCTGAGACTACATGGCGCTGTAAGTGCTAACGTCTCTCTGAATCATAAAGGCGGTAGCCTCTCATAGCGGTAGCCTATCGTGGCGCTAGCCTCTTATGGCAAGAGCATGGGGATAACACGTTTTGGGGCACCTTCCGCCTAAGCGGCGCCTAAGCGGCGCTAACGCCGTCATCTTAAGGGAAAACGCTATGGAATGAGTTATCTAATAACTGACGGATGCAGTGCTGAGTGCTGGCAACAGCCTACACCTCGAGATAAAAGGTGCAAGTTAGCCTGAGCATACCTTAAGGTGAGGCAAGTATGCTTGCCATAAATCCCATCATTTATTAAGTAAGTCGTTCCTATCTGGCCACTACTCAACGGCAATAGCTTTGCTCTCAGCTCTCATCGCTTTAGGCGTGCACTAAGTTGCTGGCAGGATCAGCCTTGCTGGCGTAGTACGCAGGATAAAAGGTGCACAGCAGTGATACCGCCAAGCACAGCACCACAATTAAAATAATGTTACCGCTAGCGATCTCAATGGGCAGATCACCTTGGACAATACTGATACCCAGCGCACTTAAAATGCTCTGGGCATTTAAAGCCAAAGGGATGCCGCTAATGATGCCTAAGCACGAGCCAATCAAGCTGGCACTCATACCCACCAGTAGGAACACGCTTAAAAGCGCGCGATTGCTCATACCAATGGTCTTTAAAATAGCAATCTCATTGACACGTGAACTCACCACCATAGTAAGCGACGAGAGAATATTAAACGCCGCTACCACCACGATTAAGCACAGCATCAGCGACATGGTGATCTTCTCTAGGCTCACCGCCTTAAAGAAGTCGCCATAACGCTCGCGCCAATCAGAGTAGGCAAACTTACCCTCAAGCTTTGAGGCCACCTCCTCCACTAAGAAAGGATCGCTCAAATAAAGCCTAAAGTAAGTGGCATCAGGAGAGAGGCGGAGAAAGCGGTAAACGTCGGTGTAATTGCCAATTACCGTTGGTGCTGCTGAGCGGTCAATGGCATTGATAATGGCTGCCACCTTAAAGTTACGCTGCACAGGGATGAGACCAAACGGCGTATAACGCGCGTTTTGCGTGCTCACAAGGCGCACCTTAGTCTCCGAAAGCGTATCGACACCCAGTTGCAGCAGCAACTGGTAATTTAAGGCTATGTCGTAGGAATTCGGAGCAAAAGCGAAGATAGAGCCGTAGTTATAGCCACTGCGATCCACATGCGGCATCGGAATGCAAAAGAGCAGTTGCTGGTCAGCTACAGCTGCATCCTCGCCAATGGTCTCGTCCGCAAACTCCGCTGTCAACGGCAAAGATTCGGCCTCACTACCAGAAACCTCGCTGGCTACTTGCGAAAACTCAGCGGCAAACCTATTGGCATTAGGCGCAGCTGCTTGCTGCGCTGCTGTTGCAGCAGCGGCGGAATGATCATGCGCCCCATCTGTGAGGCCCTGATGCACGGCAGCTTGCACCTGCTCGCGACTTGACTGCACTTGCTGCTCGTTAACTTGCCTGCTGGCATCCTCACGTAAAAAGCGCATGCGGTCACGGGTGGTAAGGCCCATACTCGAGGCGTAATCGTTACTGACGTAAAGGCTGTTATAGTCGGTGCCCTGTAAGGTCACCATAACGATATCCGAGCCATATTGCAGCATGGCCTCGCCCTGCACAAAGGGCACTAAGGCATTGACGTGATCTAAGGCAAGAAGCTGAGGGATATCCTGCACCGTAGCTTGCACCACCACATGGGCACAATCGTTCAGGATATTAGCTTTGAGGCGGTTTTGCAGGCCCTGCATGATGGAGCTGACCACGATTAAGGCACAGACGCCGATAGCAATGCCCAAAGTCGCAAGGATAGCGACAAATGAGGCAAAGCGCTGCTTCTTTGAGCCTTTGATGTAGCGCCACGCGATAAAGAAGACGGCAGGATTAAAAAGCGTCACAATGAACTAAAGCTCCACATGGTCGCTGTCTAACAAAACCTCACAGACAAACTGACAGGGGACTGATATAAGACTAGGGCACAGGCCAAAAGTTCTACTCTGTCTGCCACAGCAGCCAGCGCACGGTGGTGAAAAACTTTGGTCTTTTTCTGAAGAAACAGCCCACTTAGCCCCGACTAAACGCCTAAAGCTTAGCACAAAGTCTGGGCTCTAACATGAGGCCACAGCGCAAAACAGAGCGCTTCTTTGCCCTTACACCCCCAGCAATGCAGCTGGGCGTAAGCAAGCAAACAGGCATGAGGCACAGAGCCTAGTGCCACCAACCAAGTCATAGAACTAAGTCATGAGTGATATCATAAATAACAGCGACGGCAATGCGCTCTGGCAACCTCCGACAGCATCGAGATGAATGGTGCAGGAGTGTCTAATCCCACCTTAAAACAGTGCGCCATGCTTACCCTAAAGTCCGTCATCAATGACGTCAATCGCTCCTCAGTTTCATGCCTTGCGCTCTGCGCTGCACGGCGTCCTGCCCACAGCACTGGACGCAGTTCAGGACACAGCACTGGATCAGCACTGGACACAGCACCGCGCCCACGCCGCTTAGCTTTGCTGCTTGCTGAGTTCCACCAGTGCCTGCACAAACTCAGGATCAGAGTGATCACAGCACAAGCTGCGTTTTAAATCCAAGCCCCTAATCTGCTCCATATCCGCCTTGGTGAGCTCAAAGTCGAAGATGTCGATGTTCTCCTCCATGCGCTCCCGATGGCTAGACTTAGGGATGGCGATGATGCCGCTTTGAATTAAAAAGCGTAAGCCCACCTGCGCCACACTCTTATGGCGTTTCTCAGCAATCTTCTGCAAAAGTGGCTGCGTAAAAAAGCCATTGCGGCCCTCAGCAAAGGGTCCCCACGCCTCAAGCTGCACCTTGTACTTATCAAGGTACGGCCGCAACGCTGTTTGCTGCTGAAAGACATGCGTTTCCATCTGGTTAACCTGCGGGCGCACGTCCACAAAGTTGCACAGGTCAACCAAGCGGTCAGCAAAGAAGTTCGAGACACCAATGGCGCGGCACTTACCCTCGGCTAAGGCCTTTTCGAGGGCACGGTAGGTACCGTAGTAATCACCAAAAGGCTGGTGAATGAGCATGAGGTCGAGGTAGTCGGTTTGCAGCTTTTTCAGTGACTCCTCAATGGAGGCCATGGCCTTTTTCTCCCCGCTGTGGGAGATCCAGATCTTGGAGGTTAAAAACACCTGCTCACGGGGCACACCAGAGGCGATAATGGCCTTACCTACGGCTTCCTCATTGCCGTAAGCCTGTGCCGTATCGATGAGACGATAGCCGATAGCTAAGGCCTCTGCTACCACCTCTTGGCATTGCCGCTGGTCTGGTAGCTGAAAGACGCCAAATCCTAAGATAGGCATCCGCACTCCGTTACTGAGCACCAGATGCTGCATAGTCTTTCCTCCTCACGTGACCTCACTGCCAGCAAGCTTTACCAAAAGTAAGCTGCTTACAGCAAGCTCCTCTGCCCTATCGCCGCGCACCGTTGATACGGGCAACTGACACCACTTAACACCGGCTCTGGAGGCGTATCTTACCTACAGCGCGCCTCAAGGCGCTTAAGATACTGACAAGAGCGTCACGACCGACTCACACGCTATTGTCCCCTTTGTTAGCGTTCACCTTAGCACACGATGCGCCCTCTGCCCACAGATGCACTCATGCGGTAAGCATAAAGTGCGTAGCAGTAAGAGGCGTGCCTACAAATGAGCAAAGCTCTTCAGGCCAGACTAAGGTGGTAATCCCACAGCAAAGAGAGGTATGGGCGCGGAGTTGATGGGGAGTGGCGAAGGAGTAGCGAGGGAGTGGTGGGAAGTGTAATGAGTGGCGTCGCGCCCCTGAGGACTCTTACAAGGCGCTGTTGTCCGTTGTGCTCACCGCCTTTGCCACCGTCTCTAAAGCAGTGGTGCTCACCTAGGCCGTGGCCGCAGCAGCGTCAGGAGCAGCCTCAGTCTTGCTGGGAACATATGACTTAATAGATGACGGCATTTAAGGCAATCATGTTTGCCTCACCTTAAGATAGGCTCAGGCTCGCCTGCACCTTTCATCTCGAGGTGTGGGACGTTACCGTCACTTATTAGATCACTCATTCCCTGGTAACAGCTTCAGTATTGCCGTTAACAGCGTCATTATTGCTGGTAGCTGCGCTGTCATCTTGTGGGCGATAGACCTTGAGGTTGTGGTAGCCCTTTTCTTTGAGCTCGCGGGCCTGCATCAGGCTCATCACGCCTTGATCGCAGTACAAGGCGTAGGTCTTGAGGTTATCGAGGTTACCAAACTCGCTGGCAACCTTGTAAAACGGAAGGGTAATGACCTCATGCCCCGCTACCACCAGTGGTGACTTCTGGGCATCATCAGGAGCACGCACATCAAGGAGCACATCACCGCGCATCAGCTCGTGGACGATCTCCACTTCCTCCTCAAGCTTCGAGGTGTTAGCAGGGATGTCCTTAATGTCCATCACCACTGCTGCCGCCACAGCCGCCTCCACGAGGCTAGAATCCATTTTGGCCTCTTCCTCTTCGACAAAGGAACGTGCTGGGCAGACATTAGGGTGATCGGAGATCACACCGCAGTACTCAGGCATGCTCTCGGCAAAGCCCGCCGTGCCAATTTCCTTGGCCTTATCGACGATGTCCTGCTTGTCCTCCATCACCAGAGGGCGCAGCACTAAGCAATCGCTGACTGCATCGATGTGGTTTAAGTTCGTCACCGTCTGCGAGGAGACCTGACCGACGCTCTCACCGGTGATCAGCGCCTCGCACTTTAAGCGCGCTGCGACCTTGGAGCCCACGCGCATCATCATGCGCTTTAAGATCACGCCACGCACGCCATGGTGGGTACGCTCTAAAATCTGCCCCACGATTGGCTCAAAAGGAATGGTGACAAACTTGACACGGTGAGATGAGGCGTAGCGATCCCAGATGAAATATGACTCTTGCTTTACCCCCAGCTCATGGGCGGTACCGCCCATGTTAAAGAAGAGGTAACTGACACGCATACCACGGTGAATAGCCTTGTAAGTGGAAACGCCACTATCAAAGCCGCCAGAGATGAGAGTGAGCGCTGCGCCTTGCGAGCCGACAGGGTAACCGCCCATGCCCTTGTACTTATTGGTGATGACAAAGGCCTTGTTCTGGTCGATTTCGATGTTGATGGTGACGTCTGGCGCGCTTAAGTTCACCCCCTTGTTTGGGTAATGCGACTTAAACATGCCACCGATGATGCGCGAGGCCTCTTGCGAGTTGTAAGGGTGGTTGCCACGACGCCGCACACGCACAGCAAAGGTGTGGTTCTCTAACTGTGGGCCGTAGATAGGGCCTGCCACAGCAAAGATGTCGTCAAAGCGCTCAAAGGCAAACTCCTTTACTTCCAAAAAGGAGTGGATACCAGGCACACGTGAGAGCTCACGTACTGCCAGTTCTCGAGTCGCCTCGGCATCGTCTTCACCCACGCTCACAATGAGCTTGTCCCATTGGGCTTGGACTTTAAGCGCAAAGTTATGATGCAGGGCCACATTAAAGAGGTTATTGGTCAGTACCTTAATGAGGCGATTGCGCACAGGGCGACTTTTGATGGAGATCTCTGGAAATAAACGGAGGATAAACTTCATTGCAATCAAACATTGAGGGCGTCGCGGGGAAACGAGAACAGCCGCTAAGGGCATAAGAGGCGACGCCAGATGCGCGCTAACGCGCAGAGTACGCTATAGCGCTCTAGCGCGGCAAATGCGCTGTGGCGCTGGTGCTGGTGGTAAAACCAGATGTGTCCTTACTGATCATCAAAAGATAGCAGGAGCATAAAAACACCAAAGCCCTCACAAAGAGGGCTCTAGGTGCTCACAGGTGCGGCCCGCTCAAACTTAAGCTTAAGCTTAAGCTTACGGCCACCTCTTTACCACAGCGCTGCTGAAAGCAACTACTGTGGTCTGAGCTTTAACTTAGTCTTTCTTCTCGGCGTCATCATCGTGGTGATGGTGGTGATGGTGGTGATGGTGGCCGCAACCGCAGTGGTGCTCACCATCTTCACCGTCGTGATGATGGTGGTGGTGATGGCCACAGCCGCAGTGATGCTCGCCCTCCTCACCCTCTGCGCCATCGTGGTGATGACCGCAGCAGCAATGATGATCGCCGCCCTCACCTTCCTCGCCATCGTGATGGTGATGATGACCGCAACCGCAGTGATGCTCACCATCCTCACCGTCGTGGTGATGGCGACCACAGCAGCACTGGTGCTCCGCTTCCTCACCATAAGGATCGGCAAACGAGCACTTGCCATCGCGGTGAGCGTGACCATGCTCGATCTCCTCTGGGGTAGCCTCGCGCACGTCATCCACCGTGACAAAAAACTTTAAGGTCTTGCCTGCTAATGGGTGGTTACCATCGACAGTAACGGTGTTATCGGTGACCTCGACTACACGCACCAGCTGCGGGCCAGCGGAGGTATCGGCCTCAAAGACATTGTCCACGGCTACTGGGAAGTTACCGAACATGGCGCGATCCAGAGTCTGAATCAGGCCCTGATTGACCTCACCAAAGGCCTCTTCAGGGGCTAAGGTCAGGACAAACTCATCACCCTTTTCGTGATCGTAGAGGGCTTTTTCTAAGCCAGGGACAAAGTAATGCTTACCCATTAAAGCCATTGCAGGGCGATCAGGATCAGTTCTGCCCACTACCTTGTCTTCTTCATCGGTCACCATGTAAGAGACCGTGACGACGCAATTATCAACAATCTTCATAACAAAAAATCCTGTGCGCAGTGAGGCGCCATCCCCTCGTCCGAGCAAACCACTTATGGCAAGGAGAGTATGTAGCACAGAGCTACCCAGCTCATCATTGTGGGTGCATTATACCCCACAGAAAATAGCACTCTGAGGGCAAATGCGACAGGCTCTCACTTTGGCCTGTGGCTAAAGGAAAATGGCCATGTCGCACTTGCTCTTGAGTCCACTGCAAACAAGGCTCAGCTCAGCTACCTCAAGTAAGTGAGCTTGCGAATCATTATCTTCATGATCTTAAGCCGCACCTAGAACCACTCCCCAACCCCACGAACATAAGAGGGGGAATGCAAAGCTCGGAGCGTCATCACTTTATTTCTCAGGGGGATGAAGATGTGCCCAATCAGCCTGTAAGAGCTATAGCTGTCATTTGCAGCACTAATCCTCAAGGAGGCATGTACGCTCGCCAAGAGCACCATAAAGCCATGGTGGACTTAAGTTAGCGGGTATACCCACTACCGCACCTCGTAGTAGGTAACGATGGCGCTTTTATCTCCAAGGTACTCCCTCAAGGAGAGGCACTTATATCCAGCTCTTACTGCTGAGCTTCAGGCACTAACACCACTGCTGGCGTCTGCAAGATCTCATCAATCTCAGGATTGAGTCTCATGACCGGCTGCTGTGAGGTGGTAGAGCCACTGTCACTCATACGCCCCATATCCATTACGGTTACAGCAGAGTTGGCATTTGCTGCCTGTTTTCCAGCCACGCTCCCTGCTGCAACCTGTTGGTTATTATCGAGACTGAGCGAGGCTGGTAACAGAGGGGCTGGCGTTAGAGCTCACCTGTGCCACCGCGTTGTGCAGAGATTCTTGCTGTTGCTTGATGACGCTACCTAAGAGGCATTTCTCCCGCGCATTACCGTTAGCATCAAAGGCCTGATAGACACCTGCTGAGTCCACCACAAACTTAGCGCAACCATCTTGCAGCTGCTCGCCTTTGGCTAAGAGGATGATCCTAAAGCCATCGGTCGCTGCCTCAATAGAGCTATCGTAATTGCTGCTTACCTGCTCGGAGAAATTAAAGTGGCATTGCAAATAGCCCGCATTGATGTTGCCGCAGGATTGTAAAAACGCTGCGCCATTCACGAGCTCGTCTAAGGCCTGCTTGCGATTGGCCATCAGGGCCTTTTTCTCCTTGTGCTCGCTGTCAAACAAGCCTAAAAAGCTCCAGCCCTCGTCATCATCGCCTAAGATCTGCTCATTGTCATGCGCCTCAGCAGCGGCATTGGACTGAGCAATCATGTCAGCGGTGAGCACACCGGAGGTAGCGTTTGGATCAGTTTCGTCTATAGAAGTCGCAGCGGCGGCGTCCACCATGGAACTTACGGCCTCACCGTGCTGTAAGGGCGCCCCGTGCGGCATCTGGAGATTACCGCTATCGGAGATCGAACCTAAGATCACGCCCTCGGAGCTGACAGTGACACCTGAAGAAGGCGTCAGGTGCATTACGCCCGCAGTACCTTGATTTTGTGCCATGAGGTCGTGGGCGTCAGCACTGCTGCTATCGTCTCTTAAGGCGACGGAGAGCAGCATACAAAAAGCGCACAGCGCTAAGCAGCTGGCGCGAAAGTAACAGGGACGTCCATCGTCGTAGTAGAGCGGACTAAAGTCCCAGCGTATGTTTTTCCACTTAAGCATAAGAGCAAAAACTTCCTTGTTAGGCGTGGCCGTCCTTGGCCTGCCTGCGAAGTTATGGGAGTGAAGAGAGGAGTGGAGTGGAGGGGAGTGGATATTGAGCGAGCAGTGGTCGATGGGAAGTGATGAGGGAGTGGTAATGGTATTGTTTAGCGGGGCGGTAAAAGCATTGGTGAAAGCAGTAGCGATAAGAGCAGCAATGCTATCCTGCGTATCTTACAAGGGATTGTCTCATGACGGTGTTCAGTCCCAAAAAGGGCGTTTCCCCTTGTGTGATCACAGCTACTTGCCATTAACCTAACTCACGATCAGTCGCGGTAGCGACGCTCGACGCTCCATATCAGGTTTCTGCATCAAGGGGCTTAAACCCATCTAAAAGGCTGATTTTAAGCCAATAACATGGGAAAATATTTTGAAAGAACTAGGGGGAAACGCTTTCAGAACTACTGCCACTATTGATGCGTAGCGGCCGTCATCATAACGCAATAAGCCACACTACGTGCACGCCAGTGCAACTTATTCCCTTTTAGCTTACTCCCTGTTAGCGCACCAGCATTGTAACTACCTCCAGATCGCCTCACAGCCAGTGCCTCGACGGGGATAGCCACTTACCCGAACAAGCTGCCTTAGGTTCTATCAAGATCGAGCTTAGCAAGGCCACCTAAGGCGGTCTCCTTGTACTTGTAGCTTAAGTCCTTACCTGTGACGTACATGGTCTCAATGACCTCATCCAAGCCCACCCGTGGAATGGAGCGACGCGCCAGCGCCATGCGCGCTGCGGTAATGGCTTTAATTGCACCAAAGACATTGCGCTCAATACAAGGGATCTGCACTAAGCCGTTAACCGGATCGCAGGTCAGTCCCAAATGGTGCTCCATGGCAATCTCTGCTGCTACACAGGCCTTAAATGGATTGCCATCCAGCACCGTGACCATAGCAGCAGCGGCCATCGAGCTGGCTGAGCCAATCTCCGCCTGACAGCCTGCCTCCGCTCCTGAAATTGAGGCGTTATTCTTATAGAACGAGCCAATGAGCATCGCAGCCAGCAAAAAGTCAGTGGCCTGGGTATCATCAAAGTCAGGAGTGTTGTTCTTCAGGTAGAGCATCACTGCTGGAATCACCGCACAGGCTCCATTAGTGGGGGCGGTAACCACACGGGCACCTGCAGCGTTTTCCTCAGCAATGGAAATGGCGTAGAGCGAGACCTGATCGAGAATCCGTAGCGGATCATCGCTAGGCTCATGACT
Source organism: Candidatus Anaerobiospirillum pullicola (assembly GCA_018884035.1). Lineage (GTDB taxonomy): Bacteria > Pseudomonadota > Gammaproteobacteria > Enterobacterales > Succinivibrionaceae > Anaerobiospirillum > Anaerobiospirillum pullicola. Next base: position 10,552 of record JAHLFE010000189.1, on the reverse strand, counting down.
TACCGTCTCCGCCAGCGCCTTGGCGCGTCTTTTCAGGTGTAACGAGCCTGGGAGGTAATCATCGCTTGGATTAAGGCCTGCGGCGTAAACCTCCTGCATCACCTGCCAGATTTCCCCGCAGTACTTTCTGATCTCCTCTTCGCTGCGGAACTGTTTCTCGTAGCGTAAGGAGAGCTCAGCTAAGGAGAGGTCATCATCCTCACACAGACGCAGAGCTACCTTGGTGTTTTCGATTTTGAACTTATCCTCAAAATCGTCGTCATCATTATCTCCATGCTCTGCCTCCGCAGCAAAGTCCTCGGCGCTCTTGATGAAACCGCCACCTACGGAAAAGTAGGTCTTGTCGAGCAAAAGGTTCTGCTCGGCGTCATAGGCGCACAGACGCAGCGCATTCTCGTGCTCTTTGAGGAACTCTTTGCAGAAGATCAGATCCTGCCGGTAATCAAAGTGCAACTCGTACTTACCGCCTAACATGAGGTGGTGCTCGATAAAGGCCTTATGTACGGCCAGTTGCTGCGCTGCTTTGTCCAAGTTGCGAGGCTTGAGACCGCTTAAGCCCCAGATTACGGCGCGATCAGTAAGGTGGCCACGACCGGTCAGAGCCAGCGAACCATAGAGGGTGCACTGCACGCGCTTAACAGCGCTGAGGTTATCGCCTAACTCTTTGGTAAAGGACAGAGCCGCCAACAGGGGGCCTAAGGTATGCGACGAGGAAGGGCCAACTCCGATCTTAAAGATGTCCAGATTGCTCTGCACCATGTTGCGCTCCGCAAGGAAAAAGATGTACCACGAAAGCAGTGGGAGTTAAGTATCTTAAGAGGTTGAGGGCCTGAGGTCCTCTGTCTTTGCTGTAAGGTGATGCTGCTCCAGCGCCTTCCTCTAAGCCTTACCCCAAGGAGAGCGCCGTGGAGGAGCCAAGCCGCGCCCAAAATGCACACGGCCAGAAACCTCTCAGGCTCTGGCCGTGCTTAGTGCAAGCTCAGGCACAAACGGCTCTTACCGCTGTGCTCCTTGCGCCTTATTCAGCGCCCTCTGCACCCTCGGAGCTCTCTGTACCAGCTGAGCTGTCAGCACCTGTGCTGTTTTCTGCTGCTGCCTCAGCGTGCTGATTCAATTGTCCAGACATGGCCTTTTGGTAGTTCTCGTAAGGCGCCGCGTACATCTTCATGACGCGCATTTGCAGCTCAGGTGGGTAGGAGTTAATCCTATCCATAAACTTCAAGATCTCTTCTGATGGGATGCCATCAAGAGCATGCTCAGGAGCCATCTCCAGCTTCTGCGCCGAGACCAGCATGCTCGGATACAGCGCGTAGTTGCTGTAGATAAACTTGTCGATGAGCGTGGCCAGCTCCGCAGGGGTGCTAAAGCCAGAAGTGATGGGTTCACCTGCTACCACGCTAATGCGGCCCTTATAGCCCTTGATACCCTTGACGATGCTACGGATGTCCTCGAACTCGGCCTTCTTGTAGGTGCCGTTCACTGCCTTTTCGTGAAGCTCGCGAGCCTTATCAAGATCGTTAGGATCGTACTCGTAGGTGATCGACACCGGCACGATATTGAGGCTTTGCATGTAGGTCGCAAAGTCCTGCCCTTGGGATCTGCCATAGAGGTAGATCATCTTGAGCACAGCCTCTTCGGTGCTGTCGTAGCCGTCCTTAGCACGGCCCTCGCGTTGCGCAATCCAAATGGAGTGCTTCTCCTTAAGCGACAGGCCCATGTACTGTGACAGGTGTTGCAGCTCCTTGAGCTTCTCGCGCGGCGAGACCACCGAGCGCTTAACGATAAAGCTCTTGTTAAGGCGCATCAGTGCGGTAGCAGCTGGGATCTTGCGCAGGTTATCGCCAATGGCGATACGCACTGTATCGAAGTTGTGCTGATGCAGCGCAAAGTCGATAAAGGCAGGATCAAGCGAGATATCGCGGTGGTTGGAAATGAAGAGGTAGCCCTTCTTGGGGTCGAGGGTTTCAAAGCCCTTGAATTCCACACCATCGGTAGTGGTGGCAATCATCTTGGTGACGGCCTGTGCCACTAACTGCTGAAAATCATTAATGTTGTGGACGTTTTTCAGCGTGTTGTGGATAAACGAGCGAACTTTGTAGCGAAAGAGCGGGCCAAAGTACTTGTGGAGCTTAGGATAGCGGAGTTTGACGATGCCATTTACTAACACCTCGTCGTTGGCGATGATGGCCAACTCTTGTGGCGCCTCGTCATCGCGGCAAGGACGAATATCATCGAAGATGGCATCCTCACTTGACGTAACTTCAGCTTTAGCCTTGTCACCTTTGAGGATTTGCTCAGTCATCGCCAAATCTCCTGCAGATCAGATCTCTTGCAGCGCTCTAAGACTTTAGCCTACAACCCTACAGGGCTAAAAGTCCCATGCCTAAACAGCACTGCTCTGTGCTTAGGTGCCTAAGAACAGACGGCAAAGGCTTTGGATAACAACCAGAACAGCACGACACCGTTACCGCCAGTCTTTTGTCCGGAGCACAGCGCACTTGCCTTTGGGGGAGTCCCCCATCTGGCACAAAATCTCTAATTTGTACCATTTATGTGCGATAAAATCAAGGTTTTGGCCTTACTTATGCGGCTTTACACAAGCGTTTGCGCTTGTGCTGACACTGTTAGAAGTCACGATATTTATAGGGATATGTAAACGGTAAAGGCGGGGATAAGCGCATGCAGGTTGAAAGGAGATTGGCCTAAGCTTAGTGACCGCTGGCAATCACCTACGAAAGGCCAGCCGTACCTTGCCTACTCTTAATATACGGCGCTACCACACTGCGCTGCTTGCGCTTAAAATCAACCACGCCCCTCACATCAGCGTAACTGACCGTTATCTCAAGAGCAGAGTCCCCCTTGCTAGCCTGTCTCGAGATAAGGCATCACCACGCAGCGCTTACTACCAAGAGCGCGCCGATAAGCACAGCCTCTCCTCTCAGTCTTAACTCAACTCAAGCTATGGCTCTGCTCATAGCCAACCTCTACAGCGGCCCACTCACAAACGACATGTTCGTGCCCGTCAGCACGCTGTACTCATGCGCCGCCAAGGTATCAGTCATACCCGCTACATGATCGATAATAAGCCGAATACGCGCATACTTCTCTGCAAGCGGATGGGCCTTTACAAGGCGCTTATAGGCCGCCTTGTTACGCAGTGCAATACGCCGCAGCAAATGGCAGCCCATCATGTCGCCACCCTCACCTTGTAAGCAGCGCTGAAACTCCTTGGCCGATAAGGACAGCAACGGCTCATAAGCGCGCAATACGCCTTTTAAGATAGCTGCGCCTTGCAGCTCCAACGACTCCACCTGTCTGTGGGTGTATACCTTCTGCTGCTCGTAGTGCTTTAAAAACTGCACCGCTTTATGAGCATCGTTGGCATACGGTGGGATGTTGAGGATACCCTCACAGAAAAAGCCCACTTCATCCGCCACAATGGCATCCACCACATCCAGGATGTAATACGACGCTAAGCAGTCTCGCAGTAAGTACAAAAGTCGGGGTACGCCCAGCTCGCGCATCATGCTACGCACCGAGTGCGTGGTGTTATCGTGCACCAGCTTTAAGACACCAAAAGCATCATCCTTGTAGTGACAGTAGGCCTGATGAATAACATCAAGCAGCACCTCATCGAGCTTCACTGGATGTAGGCTCTTAATCTGTAAAGCTGTACTGGCTGCTGGAGACGGTGCGTTGCTGCTATCTTGGTTTTGCGCGGCTTTTTGCTGCAGAGCATGCTCTGAGAGCACCTTAGCGTGTGCTAAATGCGCTGCGGCCATAATGTCAGAGCTTGACGCCGAGCTATCGGTGGCGCGTGAACGTGCGGCGGACAAAGCGGCTTGATCGGCCTCGCGATTGACCTGCTCTTCCATGGCCAGCTTTTGGTTGCGGCTATGCCAGCGCGCAATCCGCTCGGCCTCTGGATTAGTCCCTGCATCTGCCGCAGCTGCCGCTGCCGCTGTGAACGCTGTTTGCTGTTGCTGTTGCTGCTTTACCGCAGCGCGTGCCAGCTCCCATGCTGGCGACTGCTTTACGACCTCCCCCAGAGTCGCTACCGGTGAAAGCTGCGACTCCTTAGGAATCAGCCCCTCAAGGCTATTGACCAGCAGCTGAGTTGTGGTGCCAAAACTTTTCGCACCTGTAGTGGTAGCGTTGCCACAAGCTGTCCCCTCGGCAAGCTTTTTGTGGCCACGGTCTTGGGCTTTAGCCGCATTAGCCGCCGCTACCGCAGCCTCATCTTGCAGCGCTTGACGTAACGTCGCTTTGCTCTGTGCCGCCTCAGCAGCATGAGACTCTGCGCTCAGATTCTCTACCCCCGCAGCAGTGCCTTGGGCACAAGAGCAGGCACTAACGCAGTTATCGCACGAGCTGTAGCAGGCGTTATTCTTGAGGTAGGTAATGAGATCCTCTACGAGATCCAAGACGTCAGCGTCCTTAAGCACCTCGCGATCATAGGCATCCTCAAGGTCAGCAAGGGCATAAGCCAGATCGTCGCACTGCTCCATGATAAGCGAAAGCGGATGACGCTTGGCGCCTAAGTTACTGGCCGCAATACGCTCTAAGAGCTCTTCCTCGCTTAAGAAGACGCCCGTGCGCTTTTGGATTTGCTCAAGGCTTAAGCCCTTAGCCTGCATTTGCGCGCAGGTGTAAGGCATCTTCATGAAAGCAGCCAGCTGGCCTAAGCTTAAATTGAGGCAAAAGAGAGAGTGCAAAAGGCGTAGGCCTTGGGCGTTGCCGTTAAAGGCGCACAGATCATCCATTTGCTCAGGATTAAGCTGGGCAGGGGCACCCTTTCTTACTGCGCTGAGCTCTTTTTTACAGATCTTCGCAACCCACGTGCGGATCACCTGCTCACCAAAATGGCCAAATGGCGGGTTACCGATGTCATGGAGCAAGGCGGCCGTATCGGCACTGGTTTCCAGCTCCTTGATAACGGTACGTAACTTTGGGATACGCTCGACTAGGGCGGTGATACACAGCTTGACGTACACCGAGGTCTCAAAAGAGTGCGTCAGGCGTGAACGTGTCGAGGCATTAATGTCCAGAGGAAAGACTTGTGTGCGCTGCTGTAAGGAGCGAAAAGCAGAGCTCATGGTCAGCTTGACGCGATCCTCCTCCAGCGCATAACGCACAGCCACGCACAGTTCATCAAAATCGTACATCGAGCCAATGGCGATGGTCGCGATCTGATTGCGGGCTGTTTGGGACGGTATTCTGGTTTGACTGAGCCACGTCGCTTCGGCTAAAGCACTTTCCTGCTCTGCACCTTGCTCTACCGCTTGCTGCGCGCTTTGCACCACGGCTATGGCCTCTTTATGCCCATAGACTGTCGTCGCCTCTTGCTTTTGCCGCAGCATTTCAGGGGTAAAAGTACGCTGCGCTTGCGGTGGCAGATCTAAAGCCGACTTGGTGGTGCTACCAGCTTGTTTGATCACTGGCTGAAAACGAGACAAGCCGAAGTCCCCATCTGCAAGGTTGCCCTGAGCAGAGTTGACTTCGGCTTGCGCTAATAATTTGGCCTGCTGACGATTGAGCGCTAAAGAGGCGGATTTAAGCACCGCCTGCGCTTGTTCGTCCTTAACTGCACGCTGTACACTAAACGGCGCGAAGTTTTGCAGGAAAAACGGGATATGATCAGAGCTAGCAAAGCGCTCTCGACAAAACAAACTGACACAGATTTCTTCTAACGAGAGCTCATATCCCATATTTCGCCCCTACGATTAGTAGATTGGGGCGTTGCCGTGATACTCGTCAAAGCCCTCGTATAAAGCTGGCTCGTTCTCACGCAGCTTCTTTAACATCTCGCGGGTGACTAAGACCACACCACCAGAGGAGCGGTAGAAGCGCTTAGCGTCTAAGGTCTCATCCTCACCGATGACGAGGTTACGTGGTAACTCGCAGCCACGGTCTAAGATGACCTTGGTTAAGCGGCAGCCACGGTGAATGGTGCACGATGGCAGAATCACAGCCTCGTTTAAGGAGCAGTTCGAGTGGACGCGCGAATTGGAGAACAGCACCGAGTGGCTGATCGAAGAGCCGGAGATGATGCAGCCAGCGGAGCAGACCGAGTTCATTACCACGGAAGAAGCGCCATTAATGTCTTGGACATACTTGGCTGGTGGTAATTGCACTTGGTGCGTCCAAATTGGCCATACGGTATCGTAGACGTCCAGCTGTGGCTGAACAGCAGCGATATCCATGTTGGCTTCCCAGTAGGCATCGATAGTACCGACGTCACGCCAGTAGCAGATGTCTGGGTTACCTGTATTACGGATGCAGGACAGAGCGAAGTCGTGAGCGTGAGCCTTATGCTCGCGAACTAAGGCTGGAATGATATCAAAGCCGAAGTCACGACGAGAGCCCTCGGTCTTAGCGTCGGCTTCCAGAATGTCATAGAGGAAGTCAGCGTTGAAGACGTAAATACCCATCGAGGCCAAGCTGTGCTTGTCGTCGTTAGGCATTGCAGGAGGATCCTTTGGCTTCTCTAAGAAGTCAGTGATCATGTTGTTATTGTCGACCTGCATGACACCGTAAGCAGAGGCCTCCTCACGAGGGATAGCGATGCAAGCGACGGTTACAGGGCAGCCACTTTTGATGTGATCCATCACCATGGCGGTGTAATCCATCTTGTAAATGTGATCACCGGCTAAGATGACGATGTACTTTGGGTGGTGGTTGCGGATGATGTCGATGTTCTGGTAAACGGCATCAGCAGTACCTTGATACCAGTGCTCCTCGTCGACACGTTGCTGTGCTGGCAGGAGGTCAATGAACTCATTGAACTGATTGCGCAGGAACGACCAACCTGCCTGAATGTGACGCAGTAAGGAGTGGGACTTGTACTGGGTAACCACGCCGATACGGGTGATGCCAGAGTTCACGCAGTTGGACAGAGCGAAGTCAATGATTCTGAACTTACCGCCAAAGAACACTGCTGGCTTGGCACGACGATCCGTGAGCATGTGCAGTCTGCTGCCACGGCCACCGGCCAGAACCAATGCCAGTGTTTGCTTCGCCACGTCACGTGAGTTTTCCATAGGGCCTCTGATTAATAACGAACAATCACAAATGCCAACCCACATAAAGAGCGTAAGAGCTGTTAGATTTACGTTCTTTATGACTTAGTTGCCGCCTTTGCAGCAACCAACTGAGAAGAGACTTTGGCCTCACCGTAAGGGTGTATGCCTTGATGCAGTAAAGCAATCTCTTGGCAACAAGGCCAACAGAGCGAACCTACGGCAAGGAGTTACTTGTACTCAAGCTCTAAAACCAACACGAGCGATTACACATGGCAACCGCCCCGCGTAACCTCTAATACACCTGCGCTGTGATCGTGAATACGATCAGATTTCAAGTTTGCGCTCCACAGAGTTCACAGCTTCAACTATGAGGCAACAGCAGTTGTCTCAGATAAAACTGTTATGAGCTCACGAGAGCTACCCTGTCTCCGCAAGCTACGTCTTGCCCTACCACATGCAAAAGCACGGAGGGTCAGTAGCATATAATCACCAAAGAGCAGTGAAGCTGTGTGCAGTGGCAGGCATGTAGGGGCGATAACTTGTCACAAACAAGGCCCAAAAAGCGCCTGCGCATGGAGCGGTGTGATAAAAAGAGCCGCAGAAAGTAAAGCTAAAGTCTGGTTTTGCCCTCACAGCTAGCTGATGGCCGCCATGTAGGCATAACTCAGGGGTCATGTAACGAGTGAATTGTGCAACAGTAGCGAGGGCTTATCTATATTGAGCCCCTCCTTTTGTGAGGGCATTCGCATTAATTTTCGCCAAGATTGTGTTTCTATCACAAAAGTGACACGCAATTGGTGTTACCGGTAACCTTTCCCACAGCAAGCCATGCGCGCCCTGCACCAAACACACGCGCCCTGCCCTACATCTTGTTTCTTATCAAGCTACTGTTAGCAACTAACAGTGCTCGCCCCACGGGGCAGATAGCACAGGCAGTATTGCTCAGACGTAAATGCTCTTCTGCAGTACTAACTTTAGGTACTAACTTTGGGTAGCCCAGCGGGAGATTTTCGGCTCTCCTCAAGTTTTGGTGGATATGGCACTAACACTACTCCAAAGTTGGTCACTTAAAACGCTATCACATGGAGCCCTCGCTTGACAGTGGGCGCTGCTGCTTTTTGGCATCCACCAAACTCTGAGTAGAGCTCAGATTTTCCTGATCTCTTCCCCCCTGCAAAACCACAAATTGACTTGTTTTTCCGGCGTTTTTATACTTGGTCATAATCAACAACAGACATGACATTCCGCAGCCTAGCCTCTGGCAGCCTAGCCTCTGTTTGTCTCCACCTTTATCCATCCAGCGACCCCAAATGCGCAAATCAAACATCATCGACATTCCACGCCTGCCATCGCAGGAAGACCTTTTTGGTATCCAGAACTACCAAAATGCCCTCATAAAGTACATTGACATGGTCGAGTCACCAATGACAATTGCCTTACAAGGCGAATGGGGTAGTGGTAAAACCTCGCTCATGAACCAACTGCGCTTCAACCTTTGTGAATCAACAGATGCCCACTTTTACAGTATCTGGATTAACACTTGGCAGTTCTCTCTAATGCAGGACGCCAACAGTGGCATTATCGCCATCCTCGAGGCCATTATCACCCAGATTGCTGATCTCAACAAAGACAAGCAACGCTGGGAATCCAGCAAGAAAGTCATTGGCACGGTCTTTAAGCGCATGGCCACTGCTGGCACTCGTGTAGCAGCTGAAATGGTTGGACTCGATGGCGAAGCGGTCGCTGAAAGCATCTTTTCAGATGAAGATAAGGCTCAGGCCAACATCAGTAAACTCACCGATGAGATTCAAAAGCTCCTAGCAGACCTTATGGCACAGGATACGTCCAAAAAGGGCGTGCTCTTTTTCATCGACGATTTAGATCGCATCGATCCACCTGTAGCTGTTTCGCTCTTAGAGCTGCTCAAGAACATCTTTGAGCTGCCTCACTGCATTTTTGTACTGGCTATTGACTACGGTGTCGTCATCAAAGGCCTTAAGCCAAAGTTTGGTGAGCTGACCCCAGCCAACGAGCGTGAGTTCCGCTCGTTCTTCGACAAGCTGATTCAGCTGCCTTTCTCCATGCCAGTTACCTCGTATAAGGTCGACACCTTCCTGATCAAGGCGCTGCAAGACATCAGCTTCTTTACCGCAGAAGAACTCCAAGACGAGTCTTTAACCGCTGATCTGAGTCATATCTCTGAGCTAACAGTCGGAGCTAACCCACGCGCACTGAAGCGTCTGATGAACACCTTGGCTCTAATCTCCATCATCAATGATGAGGGCAAGCAAGAATCTCAACAAGACAGCGAATCTTCTGAGGAAGAGGATGAGGACGAGGCTTACAACAAAAATCTCTTAGAAAAGAAGCTCCACTTCGCTTTAGTCTGCATCCAGATCTCCTTCCCTCGCATTTACAACCTGTTGTTACGTGAACCTAACTTTAAGAGCTGGGATGAGCGCTTAGCACAGAAGGAGAAGTTGCCAACCCTTAGTAGTGAAGAAGTGTCTCGGCTCAATGAGTTTGGTGAGTTTGATGAAACATGGGAGCAGGTACTCTATCGTTTCTGCCAGCAGGAGACCTACCTCAGCCAAAACGCCTTCAACCTCTCCAACTTACTCAACCTCATTGCCGAAAACATCGATAACGATGAAATCCTAGGCACAAAGATGAGTTCATTGTTGGCTATGTCATCGGTGACCAACATTAAAGCCGAAGAAGACTCCAGTTCCAAGAGTAATGGCCGCACTGTGCGCCGTTACAAGTACAACGGTAAAACTTACGCGTGGAAGAATCGCCTGATTGCTGATTTCTTGCAGGACTACCTCAGCGACTATCCTAAAACGACTTACGCCCAACTGCTTAAGGTCTTCAAAGGTGATGAGCTGTGGGAGGAGCGCTTTGTTACCATGGATGAATACAAGAGGATCCGAGCCAGAAAAAATCCAGTTTATGGCATCAAGCGTACTCTTGATCAAAACGTGGTGCTCGAGTGCAGTGACCAGAAGGTGATTCTTAACACCAACATTTGGGAGTATGAGCACTTCATCAACAGAGCCAACGAACTGGGTTACAAGATTAAAGAGGTATAAGGCCTCTTGAGACCTTCTACTCCGTCTTGACATCGTCATCTTGCCCCCTTGTCTGCTGTCTGCTATCAGTCTTTAAAGTGATGTGATGGCAGGCAGCAGCCAGCAACAGCTTAGCTGATCACTCTCCCGCACGCACACCGTCTTCCCTCTGAGAGGCAATGTTGTGCATCAGTATGGCGCATAAAATATTGCACATTTTGAAACAAAACATCGTTAGCTTACTGTCATTTTTGTGAAATATGAATCATTAGCAGCAATAAGGCTGTAATTGCCCCTAACTTACGTATGGTTGGCGTTCAATTTAGCTTTTTTTGGGCGCAAGCAAGCGCTACGTGCTCGGCATGCAAACACATAGTGCATAAATAAGCCATTTGTGAGCCTAGTGAGGCTCAGGCCGTTAAGGCAGGTCTGGGAGGGTTACTTTAGGTACCGTGAAGT
>JAHLFE010000188.1 GCA_018884035.1 Candidatus Anaerobiospirillum pullicola | reverse complement strand
GTCCACAAAGCCCCCATCAAGTAGGGACGAAATATCCTTTCTTGAGTTCTTGGGAACATTATAACAGATGCTGATATTGGCCGCTTACATCCCTACGCTTACGCATAGGGAATTACGCGGCTTCGTTAAAGTACGTGAGGGTGACATCTTCTTAGATTGCGGTGCTTGCTTGGGCGATACAGCATTGTGGGCTTACAGCAAGGGCGCCAAGACTGTCTACAGCTTTGAGCCATCACCTGCCAACTACAAGTACTTACAGCTCAACTTCAAGCAAAACCACATCGCTGAGGATTTGGCGATTTTAAGCGCTGTAGGCAAAGAGAAGGGCACACTGCCATTCCTCTTAGAAAACCAACAGCTGCATGCTGGTGCTTGCCGCTGCATTTCTGAGGAGTGGGCTCAAGAGATCGAGGGCAGCACTAACGCTGACTTAAAAAAGGCACTAACCCGTGTGGACTGCATCAAGCTCGATGATTTCTGCAAAGAGCGCAATGTGACGCCAACTTTCATCAAGATGGATATCGAAGGTGCCGAGCTCGATGCCTTGCAAGGTGCTGCTGCCACCATCAAGCAACATAAGCCGCGTTTGGCGATTTGCTTGTACCACAACGTAGCACACATGTGGGAGATCCCTGCTTACGTAAAGTCGCTGGTGCCAGAGTACAAGCTGTACTGCAAGAAAAACCACCCGATGTGGGAGTTTGTGCTTTACGCCACGGTCGATTAGGGCAACTGTCTGCGTGCGGCTCTGACTCTAGACTGGTTAGCGCTGCCCAAGATCCTGCAATAGCGCCAGCAGTGGTAATTGCTGGCGTTCCTGTAAGAGCTTCTGCTGACCTTGCGTCAACAGAGGCTGTACGTTATGACTGAGCATGTACTTAAGCCCTGCCACCCACGGCTTAATCTCCGCATCCGTAGGCAGGGCGTAGGGATCGATCTCTAAGCTTCTTGGTAGTGGCAGAGCCATACAGGCACCACCAGTGGATTCTTGTAAGCCGCCTGCGTTGCTGCCTATAACAGGGATCTTATGCAGCACCGCCTCAGTAGCTAGTGGCTCCCATGCGTTCGCCCGCAGCTCTGGTAGTAAGAGCAGAGCGGTGTTGTCCCACACCTCCTCACGGCTCTCTGGTGCGTCTACAGTAAAGACATTAGGGAAGTCAGCAGCACTAAAGGTGCGTCCATGCGGCTGCTCTTTAGGTGTCAGCTCATGTAAGCGTGGCCACGCGGTGGCTAAGTGCGTGCCGTAAGTGACTGCCAAAAAGCGTGCTTGTGGCAGCTCCTGTTTACACACCAGCGCTAACTTAGCAAAGAGCGCAAGGCCATGCTCAGCCGTAGGCTGAAAGAGCGTCACAAACTGTGGCTGCGCTGGCGGCACCGTATTACGCCTAGCACGCTTGTCACTCTGGGTGACGACAGCCATACCGTTATGCCCCAGAGGCAGCACATTGAGCTCAGCGTGCTGAGCGTAGTAACGGGCGCTGCTCTCGCTAAAGGTAAGCAACAGCTCAATATCTGGACAAGCGTAGCTGCTATAGTGATTGTGCTCGAGCACGAGCGTGGTATGGATGCCAGCTACAGCAGCTGTGGAAATACAAGCTTGGGTCACAGGGCATAAGCCACATACCAATAAGATCTCGGGCTTAAGCTTGGTCAGCAGCTCATGGCACTGTTGCCACAGCAGCTCGCCCTCGGTCAGGGACATCTGTGTAAGCTTACCGGTAGCACTACGCGTGTAGAAGAAGTTTATGCCCGCCTCAGAGTAGGCATAGACGCCACTAGGCGCAGCTCTCAGCTTGTCACTTAAGGCCTGTAAGGCTGGTTGTGCTGTCAGAGGGGTAGAGGCATTAAGAGGAGAGAGTACGGTCAGCTTTTGACCGTTTTGCTTGAGGTAATGCACCATGTGCCAGCAGTTGCTAGCAGCGGCATTGATGCTGTCGTGCAGACTAAAAGGAGTGAGCACTAAGATGGTAGCCAAAGACAATCTCCTTTTAGCAGGACAGGCGAGGATAGGGCAAAGGCAGCGGTGCACTGGGTGCAATGGGTGCACAGAGAGCACAGAGGGCGCAGGGTGCACTGTTGTCAGGCACAACAGTCCTTTGGACGCGTCAGAAGCAGGGCAGGGCCGTATGACCCTGCTCCGCTGCGCGTTAGATTAAGCTGCCGTTACGCAGTAACTGTGGATTGTTACCAGCACGCAGATCAAACAGCGGCTTTAAGATGATGGCCAAGCGGTTACCGGAGATATTGACGTCGTTCTTCTTGGTCATGTTCTGGCAACGCTCGGTAAAGTCCTGCGTTAAGCCCATGTTGAGGCCCTTGAGCCAGCCATTGATATCAGTGCTCTCAGGCACAGTCTTAGGGTCAGCCGTGCAGTAAGGTGGCACGTCCACTAAGATACCAGCCTCACCCACAGACTCAGCTAAGCCCAGTTGGTTGGTAGCCAGCACCGGAATGCCGCAGGCAATAGCCTCACGGGCGATATTGACGATACCCTCAAAGGTTAAGGATGGAACCACCAAGAGCTTGGTGCTCTCTAAAACCTCGACGTTTGGCGTCTGTGGGCCTAAAACCTCGATGTCCTTTAAGTCCTTATCCTCAAAAGCAGCATCGGTGCTGTCCTTTTTGTGTAAGAGCGCCACTTGCTGTTTGAACTGGCCTTCGTAGGTCTCATAGACCGAGAACTTAAAGCCCTTAGCTTCCTTGTTCTTAATGGCGGTCTTGGCCATTTGCAGGAAGATCGCTAAGCCCTTTTCCACGCTAGGATTGATCATAGTGATGCGAGTACGCTCGACTGGCTCCGCACCTTCCTTTTGCTTTTCCTTTTGCGCTTGGGCTTGCAAAATTGGGCTGGTCACAGGCAGGAACGAACCCGTCACCACGCAGTTGATGCGGTGCTGCGTAGCGTAGAGGTTAGCAATGGCGTTGCTATCGGTGATCACCACGTCAATGTTAGGGAAGTTGAAGCGGCGTGGGGTGCCATCTAAGAGCACATAGGCCGTTGGCAGACCACGGCGATGGGCTTCATCAAAGCACACCATTGACATCACATCAGAGCCCGTGCCCATGACCACGTCAGGGCGGAAGCTGTTAATGATGCCGCAGAACTTAGCGTATAAGTTACGCTGCTCTTGGGAGATCATGTCTGCTAAACGACGCGATTGGGTGCGCATGTAAATGCAGTTAATCTGATTGTCGTTTAGGCTAAACGAGTTCTCTTTGCTGTTCTTGAGCTTTTCCTCTAAGTCGGTAAACATCGAGGTGCCGCTGTCATTGACGAAGTTCAGCGCAGACAGCGCGACGATATCGACATCACGGGCGCGCAGCGACAGTAACATGTTGCGCATTTGCGTGGCGGAGGCGCTAGCCGTGTCGTGAATGCTTAAAGGGCTAACCCACAAGAGTTTAGGCATGGTTGTTAAGTTCCCGTAAATCCAAAGCGGCCAAGCTGCTCGGAGTTACATCCATGCGCGGATCACACGGCAGCGCACAGTGACGAGCAGGGCAATAGGGTGCAAATGTTAGCGGTAGTAGTGAGGGCGATTTGTGGCGTGTGGCAGCAACAGTGGGGCAAAAGCTTCCATGACGCGACGGGTGCAATTTTCCATGGTGTGCTGTTGTTGCGTTTTAGCAAATTGCTCACTATAGTCGGTGCTGAGCACGGTCTTTAAACCCTCCACCCAAGGCTTGATCTCCTCGTCAGTTGGCAGACTAAAGAAATCTTCTTGGCAGTGCTTTGGTGCCTCAATGATGACACCACTGCCACCCATGGCCTCAGGAATACCACTGGAGTTAGAGCAAAGCACCGGAATGTTGTTAAACACAGCTTCCGTAGACACACGACCCCATGACTCGTACCACAGTGAAGGCACTAACAGCGCTTTGGTAATGGCAAAGACAGGACGCATGTCGTTTTGGATGCCAGTCATGTCCACATTAGGGAAGGCGCAGTTGGCGTAAGGGTGTACGTCTGGCTTGCCCTGTTCGTGGAGGAGCGGAGCTATTTGTGAGAAGTTGCCACGGCTGTTGACCACCAAGAAGCGCAAATCTGGCATTTCTTTTTCGCAGGCCTTGGCCAGCTTAGCGAAGATGGAGACGCCCTTAGCCCCTGACGGATTGATAAAGGTCACGTACTTTGGATCACGCTCTTTGGCCACAATACGGCTCAAGTCAAAAGGGCAACCGATAGGCACGACATTGATGTTATCGCGGGCGGCATACAGCTGCGAGGTAGCACGCGAATCGGTGATGACCAAGTCGTAGTAGTTAAAGGCGAAGTGGCCGTGATTACCATTAACGAGGAAGTAGACCGTCTTAATGCCACGGCGTTGCGCTTCGCTGAAGCAAGCAATAGAGACCATGCCAGGGCAGTAGCCAAAGACGATATCAGGTTTGAACTCGTCTAAGACGTCTAAATAGGTCTCGTAGAGCAGCTGGCTTTCGGCCATGCTCAGAGACATCTCGTCACGATGCTTGTTACGGACATAAATGTAGTGAATACCCTTGTCATCCATGACAAAGACGCGGTTCTTGTTGGTCTCTAAGGTCTTGTCCAGATCGCCAAAGGCGCTGGTGCCTGCTGGCGTATCAAAAACGAAGGTTGCACAAGACCAAACTTCATAACCGTGTTTGACCAAGGACTCGAGCATCTGCTTGGCTTCGATCGAAGCGCCGGATGATGTGTCGTGCAGGCTATAAGGCGACATCCAAAGGACTTTAGGCATAGAAAACGTCTCCGTGGTAAAAGGCTCGGTACTGTTAACTTGGCCTACACAGAAAATTGGGCTCTACTCAGAATTTGTGGGGTGCTTAGGAGGTAATGGTACGGCTAATTGCTGATTAGCACTGGCCTTTAGTCCAACCACCTAAGACTGGGGCTTGAGCCTATACCCACAGATTCTGAGGAGAGCCGAAAATTGTTTCGTAGGAACTGAGCTGAGGTGAGAAAACCAAAGCTATGCAGGGAGTATGAAATCTCGTAGAGAGTGGGAGAAAGTGGGAGAAACTGGTATCAGTATGGGCGTAGGCTTGGTCTAGGACAACTCTGTTCAGCGTTGCTACGTATGCCTCAGCGTGCTTGGACGGGGCAGTTATAGCACTAAGAGGTGCTGCGCTTATGTGTAGGTTTTCGCAGTAGTGGAGCAAAAGCATCCATGACGCGGCGCGTGCAACTTTCTAGTGAATGCTGCTGTTTTCCATTTTAAGCCAAGCTACGGCACTCATAGAGCGCTTTTGGGGCAGAGCTGTAAGGACGGCTCCATTGCTGCGCAGCATTTAGAGCAGCTCTTTAAGGACGCCTGCGCCCTTGCTGATGAAAGCGTGGCTGAAAATGCTGGCACAATGGTAAGAGATGCATGGTGAGGTTGTCGGTGAGGCGCTTAGCATCAAGCTGAAATTTGGCCTCATTGAGCTGTTGTGTCCATTTCCCCTGCAGCAGCCGTTTTAAAGCTTCGACCCATGGCTTAATTTCCTCATCTGTTGGCAGCGAGGTTGGGTCTTCAAGGCAGTGCTGTGGCGGATCGAGCACAATACCCGCATTGCCAATAGCCTCGGGAATAGCACCAACGTTGGCACCTAGCGCCGGAATGTCGTTTAATTGGGCGGCACTAACGATACGACTCCACGACTCATAGGCCAGAGACGGTACCACAATGGCTTTGGTGTTGGCCAACACTGGACGCAGGTCGACGGCGCCATTGGTCATGAGCAGGTTCTTAAAAGAGTGTCCACGCAGAGGGAATGCATCTTTATCGTTAGGATCGTGCAAGACCGAGGCGCTTTGCTGGAAGTTGGCGCGGCTGTTGACCACCAAGAACTTTTGGTCAGGCATCTCTTGCTCGCAGACCGAGACCAGCTTGGCAAAGATGGCTACACCTTTTTCCATGTCTGGCGTCACCATGGTGATAAAGGTCGGCTGACGCTCGGTGGCGACTACTGTTTGGGGCGTCATAAAGTGCCCGCAGGAAATGGCACTGATATGGTCGCGTACTCGATAAAGTTCAGCGGTGGTTTGGGAGTCAGTTAAAACCAGATCGATGTGTGGAAAAGAGAAGTGCGAGTGCTTGCCATTTAAGAGCATATAGACCGTAGCACAGCCTTGGCGCTTAGCCTCGGCAAAGCAGGTATAGGAGTCCATACCGGTGCCAAAGCCTAGGACGATATCTGGCTTGAAGACATCCAAAATCTCGCAGAACTGGTAGAAGTACTCCATCTGCTCGATGCAGGAGCGTTCCATCTCATACGTATGAGTGTTCTTGAGGTAGATGTAGTGAATGCGATGGTCGTTGAGCTCAAAGATGTTGACGTTAGGCTGACGCGCGTAGAGCTCTTTAAGGTCACCAAAAGAGGTGGTGCCACCTTGCGGACGATCAAAGACAAAGGAGGAGAAAGCCCAAATCTCGAAGCCCTTTTGCGCTAAGTTTTCGAGCATAGCGCGGCAGTGGATAGAGGCGCCCGATGTGGTGTCATGTAAGCTGTAAGGCGACATCCAAAGAATCTTGGGCATGAAAGGTTACTCCGGATAGAGTGGGTTGTAAGCTTACATCCTCAAAAACACGCTGGCACATGGGGATGTGGTGCAAGGAGAGGCTATGGACTTAATGTAGCCTTGTCCGGTCGCGTGGTATGTGCTGAGGAGTTGTGGGCGTGCTTTGTAAAACCTGTTGTGCTGGGGAGCAATAGAGAGTGTATGTGTGCCAAGAGTAGTCTCTCGGCATTGAGGCTGACTACGATAAGTTGAAGCCAATACGCTCGCGCTCGCAGTGGGTGATGTACGGTAACAGGATCTTCACCACGTTATCGATACCCTGATCAATGTTAAGGGTGGCTTGAGCCTTAGTACAGGCTGCAGTCCAATCCTCAGTAAGTAAGCGCTTAAGAGCCTCGACCCATGGCTTGATTTCATCGTCATCAGGAATGGAGAGGAAGTCTTGGACACTGTGCGCAGGTGGGGCGATGGTGATGCCTGCACCAGCAATGGCTTCAGGTAAGCCGCCAGAGTTAGAGGCGAGCACAGGGATGTTGTTAAACACTGCCTCGGTGGCAACACGGCCCCAGCTCTCCCACCACAGTGATGGGGCTAAGAGCACCTTAGTCTCACGGTAGATGCTCTTCATGTTCTGGGTGCTTGGCGTCATGTCGACGCTGGCGAAATCCTTAGGGGTGAAAGGGTGGTTCTTCTTCTCACCTTTGACATGCAGGTACTGCACATTCTCAGCGAAGTTACCGTTAAGGTTGACCACTAAAAAACGCTGGTCTGGCAGTTCCTGTTCGCACACCTTGACGAGCTTGGCAAAGACAGCCAAGCCCTTTTCAAAGGCAGGGTTAATAAAGGTCACGTACTTAGGCTCGCGGTTTTTCGCGACAAAAGACGAGGCATCGAAGATCGCACCGGTAGGGATCATGCGGATGTTGTCACGGCGGCGATAGAGCTGCTCTGTGGCACGAGAGTCGGTAATAACGAGATCGACATCAGGGAAGGTATAGTGACCATGATTACCGTTTAAGACAGGGTAAACGGTGGTCATACCACGGCGCTTGGCTTCGGCAAAGCAGGTCATAGAAACCATGGAGGTGCCAAAGCCCATAACGATATCTGGTCTAAAGGTGTCTAAGACCTTACCCACAGCTTGGAAGTACAGCTCTTGCTCGGCAAGGGTGCTTTGCTCTTCAGCCGTGGACTTACAACGGGTATAGACGTAGTGGATACCGTTGTCGTTAAACTCGAAGATGTTTTGCTTGTTGCGTGCAAGCTTAGCGGCGAGATTGTTGAATTGCTTGGCCCCGTTAGGTGCATTAAAGATGAAAGAGGAACAAGCCCAGACCTCGAAATTGCGCTTAGCAAGGCCCTCAAGGATGGTCTTACAGTGGATAGAGGCGCCTGAGGACAGGTCGTGCAGGCTATAAGGGGAGAGCCAGAGAATTTTTGGCATAACGGGGCATTCCTCTAAGGGACAGACGCTGAAGAAGCTTCCTCTTAAGGTGCTTAAGGTGGAGCAGCAGTGTCCAAGGTACCTAACTGTAGACATAACAAAAGAGCACAGCTCAGGGTAATGAGTGCGCTAGAGGTAGTAGCAGTAGTAGCAAGGAGATAAGGACACTACAAAACGACGTTATTACCTTGTGATCACCAAAACAAAAGCAGAGGAGTTAAGTGCGTTTTTTTAGAGGAGGCTTTGAAGCCACAAGCGATGGGGACACCAAGGCAACGGTTGGTACCACGGCAGGGCTCAGAATCTTTTTTCAGCTGCAAATTGTAACAAAGAATAAGCAGCGCATTAACACCAAGTTAGGTGCATGGTGTTAGGTGCAGGGGGCAGATTGCGTAAGCTACATGGCAGCTTACGTAAGCTACAGGGGCGGGCGCTGTTAAAACGGCGCTCTGGTTTGTTATCTCTGAACTTCCCTGCAGTTTATGTAGTGGCTCTGTTCTCCAAGGGTTGAGTGTAGGTGGAGACTCTTATCACAGACTTAGCGATAAAGCTACAGAGAGTGTAACTAGGAAGAAGCAAGAGAGGGGTAAGGGGACGTGAAAGCTGGCATAAATTAGCGCTTGCTGTAATGTGGAGTACGCCAGATGTGGCCAATCTGCGGTAAATTTATGGAGAGGTGCGCTGAAACGCTTGCAGGCTCTGGCGTTTCATTTCAAAATAAGATTTGTAGGGCAGAGTTGCTCCTCAAGCAGTTGCTGTGTAGCACGCCTGCAAAGGCGCAAGTCTTTGCGAGCGTCTGGGCTTAACACCATCACGTGATTAGCTCTGTCGCTGACGAGCTGGCAGCACATATAGGCTTGGTAGGTGCGTGAGCACCGAACTATCGTTTATGAGTGCGTTCGTTAAGCGTGATACTCACGAATCTGTCCCCAACGGGACTGCGGCAGTATAGCGACTGCGCTGGCTGTGGCTAAGTCAACAGCAAAGCGGCGGACTAATCATAAAGCGTGAGGTTTTCCGGCCTGTTTGGGGAATATAGGCTTTTGTGCTCTGGCAGCTTAATAGGCGCAGGGTACGAAAAACGCGGCTCTGCCGCCCAGAGGCGCTCTATGCAGCGCTTTTTATGGCAGCGTTTGGCTACGTAGTCCCAAAAGCTGCGGCACAGCAGGCATGTATGCAGAGCCTCTTGTGCCTCATGACAGCAAGTGCAGGGTGGGTACATAAGTCCCACTCTTTTTGATTTTTTGTTTCCTCCAGCCATCATTGCGCTGGCCGAATAACCAATTACTAAGCAAAAATCCCAGAAACACGCACCGTGCTCTGGGATTTTTTGCTTCATGCGCACTGTCAGCACTCATACCAAAGAGAGCCTAACTGCGGCGCGTTGTAGCGCTACTTCTTTTGCTGCTTCTTGTTCTTGGACGCGTTATCAGTTGTGCTGTTGGCGTCCTTTGCAGCAGCAGCTGCAGCAGCTGCCTCGGCCGCTGCTACTTGCGGCATCTTGACCGGCATACGTCCAAAGAGCAAGCCACTTGTGGCAAAGTACGTTGGGCAATGATTCTCTTGGGCGCCCAACTTGCGCACAATCTGCGTGTCCATCATCAGGAGACCAAAGTTGCGCGTGGCGACCTTATCAACCCAGTATTGGTCGTCCTGTTCGTTAACATGGAATTGGCCATGCGTACCTTTGCGGGCAAAGGTCATGAGCAGCAGGCGACCGGAGCAGAGCGTATCCAGCAGATTGTCGATGTACTTCTCTTCGATGTGCTCGACCACCTCAACACACGTCACTAAATCACAAGGCGTGCCCCGCCATGGGCCATCATTGAGGTTGTGGTAGCTCAGAGGGTAGCAGGCGTTCTGCACGTTAAATGGCAGACCTTCGATGCCCACTACAGGTAAGTTGAAAGTATGGTGCAGGTAGTAGGAAACTTGCCCTAACCCCGCGCCCACATCCAGCACCGAGCGCACGTTATGGCGCTTGATTACGTACTCGTAAACTTTAGGCGAGAAGCTCTGAGGATCTCCAAAAAATAGATTGCCCCCTCCCTCAGCAAAATCTGTGCCATCTTGTGTATCATGGGGATCGCCGACGAACAGAGTGTTGACGTTAGCTTGGTTGTTGAGCGTAAACTTCATGTAAAGATAGACCTTTGGGGTTGAGTAAGCTCGGTGAGAGCAATGATGTGGTAGAAGCTGTTTGTTGTTGCGGGTAAGCAACGAGGACTCTACTCTGAGTTTAGGCTGCCACAAAGCAGTATTGACTTTGCAAGCAAGCAGGGATGCCCATGTGATGGCGTTTGGCGTGACCAACCTTGGAGTAGTGCTGGTGTTCTCTCTACCAAACTCAGAGCAGAGCCAAAACAAGACTGCGCCTATGATGGCAGAACAATGATGTGCTCTGGACTTTTTTGGTTTGGGCCGATTCGCAGCTCTTACGCCATTTGCGCCTTAAACACCGTAAACTTCGTGGTGCTGTAGAGCACCTCCACGCGCTTAAAGGCCTGCTCTAAAGCCTGCTCATAGTGTAAGCAGGTATTACCCACCAAGTACAAGGCACCATTAGCACTTAAGTACTCTGGGGCATGAGCAATCATGTCCAGTGTCTTGGACGTCGAGCGATTTAAGCCCTGATGGAATGGCGGGTTGGTGACAATAAAGCGAAACTTATTGCTGCCACCCATAAAGCTCTGAGCAGCCTCTAGCGTCGCCTCCTGTGGCAGCATGTCACAAGCAAGTGGCAGTATACGCTTGCTTAACTGCTCCTTGCTGGCATTAAGCTCGGTGCTAAACAAGGCGGTAGCACTGATATCCGTGCTGACAATGTGGCTGCAGCCACGCGCGGCGAGGCTTAGGCCAATCACACCAGCCCCACAGCCTAAATCGAGAATAGGCTCCGCAATATTAAGCGGTGGGAGGATTGTTAAATCGCTCGTGGCGAGGTCAGTAATGTTCTCGCTCTTACTGAGGCCTAAGGCCTGTGCGGTGAGGTCAGCATGCAGCGCATTAAGCAGCATGTGGGTACCAGTGTCCAGCTGGCCTTGACTAAAGATACCTGGCAGCTGCTCACAGCTGATACCGCCATATCTGACCGCAGGGATGGCCTTACATGGCTTTAAGGCAGGTAAGGTGATACCAGTGGCGGTATCGGCTTGCGGGGCTTTAAGCTGGCCTAAGAACACGGTGCACTTACGGGCGGTATCGACCTTATAGACTGTAGCGGCATTCTTTAAGAGGCTATCGGCACTCTTACCACCAATGGCATTAGCGCCAATGAGCAGGATGTTGGTCTTGTCCGTGAGCTTGCTTTGCAGGTGGTAGAGCAAGTCCTGACTTAAGCTTTTGCTCTTGCTTAAAAAGAGCACCAGCGTCTCAACGCTCTCAAGATGCTGCACAACCTGAGGATCGTGGCAGGAGCCAAAGATCACTTGCACGTGCTTCTTTTGCGCAAATTCACGGGCTGAGTGGCCTAAGCGCACTCCCATCATGGCACTTAAGGATGAGGCAAACTCATAATTGTCCGTAAGCACCGTGGCGGCGGTGGTGCGAATAAGCTGTGGCAGCAGTTGTGGTGAGGTGATATCACCAGCAAAGAGCACCTTTTTACCGGCCCAATATTGCTCGTTACGGAGGAGTACTTCTACCAGAGGATCGTCAGCTTTCATCAGGAAATTGTGTGGTTAAGCAGCAGGGGCGTAAAGGCCAAAAGAGCACTTTGCGGTGCGCTCTGCGCGATAAGGCGCGGCGGCATCTCTTATCTCACAAGGTGAGAGCTCTTAATTGTCTTGTGCAATCGTTGCTGCTGTAGGTGGTGGTAGGCTAAGGGGGCAAGGGCTATAAAGCGGTGCTCTTAGAGGTCGGCGTCAATGTCAAACGCGTCAAACTCAGGCTTAGGCTGATTGGCAGCAGCGGCCTTGCGCAGCTTATTGCGCTCAATAGAGCTGAGCTTAGGCTCACCATTGGCGTTGCTGCCCTGAGTGCCAGTAGCCGTTGCTGCGTCCTCGGCACTGCTCTTATGAGCAGAGGTCTTCTCAAGGCGCTTTTGCACACGCTGTTGCGCGGCAGCGGCCTCTTTAGCCTCAAGCTGCTCTAAGGTGCCGTGCTGTTGCAGGCGCTGCGCTAAGCTGACGTAGGTGCTTACTGGTAAGTCCTCAGCTCGACTATCTAAATCGATGCCCAGCTCCTGTAAATCAGCAGGGCTAAAGAGCGCGGCTAAGGAGTTACGAATGGCCTTACGACGCGCAGCAAAGGCCGTGGTAGTGACTTTATTGAGGAATGGAGCTAAGGCGCGTTCCTCTTCAGTAAGTGGCTTTGGCTTTAAGCGCACCACTGCTGACATGACCTTAGGTGGGGGCACAAAGGCTGATGGTGGCACGGTCAGCACAGGGATGACGTGGGCATGGTATTGGGCCATAACGGTTAAGCGGCCATAGTCTTTGGAGCCTGGGCCTGCGGCGAGGCGCTCGACTACTTCCTTTTGCAGCATAAAGTGCAGGTCGGCGATACCCTTAAAGCGCAGCAGATGGAAAAGCAGGGGGCTGGTGATGTTGTAAGGCAGATTACCAAAGACGCGTAATTTGCCCTCAGCAGCACCTGGCAAGGCGCCAAAGTCCACTTTTAAGGCGTCGGCTTCGATCAGCTCAAGGCCCTTTAAAAAGGGATCATGCCTAAGGTGCTCAGCTAAGTCGCGGTCTAACTCAATGGCAGTGAGCTTCTGAGCACGTTCGAGGACAGGACGTGTTAAGGCGGCGTGGCCTGGGCCAATCTCGACTAAGAACTCACCAACTTGGGGATTAATGGCATCCACAATGGAGTTGATGATGTGGTCATTGACGAGGAAGTTTTGGCCGAAGCGTTTACGTGCTTTTAAGTGTGGAGGAGGTAAAACCATGAAAGCTGCCGTGACAGAGCGTGGATTGAAGTAGGTTAGAGGTTAATGGGGGCGTCAGCGACTTTGAGGGTGGTGACGCTATGAGCGTGAATTTTACCACCCTCGATCAAGGGGCAAAAAGCGGTTTGTAGTGACGTGGAGTGTAGTGCAGTGGAGTGACGTTGGAGGGTAGGTATCGGGTGGTGTGGTGGTGGTGTAGAGCATAGCGTCAAAGCGTGCTCATAGTCCCCAAGATTAGTGGCAGTCGCAGCATAGCCTCAGCAGTTGGCAGTAAGTGCGATTGCGTTTTCCCCATGTGTGAGCACAGCTCCTTGCCATTAACCTACCTCAGAGATACGTTGTGGTAGCGACGCTTGATGTTCCATATCAGGTTTCTGCATCAAGTGGCTTAAATCCACCTAAAAGGCCGATTTTAAGCCAATAACATAGGTGGGAAATACACTGAAGTAACAAGAGAAAGAACGCTCTCGGCCTGCTTGATCCTGAGAGCTGTGTAGGTGTTGATACAGCTCTCAAGATAATAGCGCCTTTAGGATTAAGGCTCTGTTGGCCTCTTTAGAGGCGGCCCCCAAAAACAGAGAGGCAGCTCTGCTGGTCACTACATAATGTCAGCCAGAGTTGGCCCGTTGAATCCGGCTCTGGCGTCTTTGAGCTTAATGGTGCCGTTATCAATAGCCTGCTTGGCCATAAAGACAGCAAGGCTCACTGCACTTAAAAGGGAGCCATAATTCACCACGCCCTTACCTGCTAAATCCAGTGCCGTACCGTGGTCAACTGAGGTGCGGATAAATGGCAGGCCTAAGGTGGTGTTATATCCATTTTTAAAGCCAATGTACTTTAAGACCGGTAAGCCCTGATCGTGGTACATCGCTAAGATAGCAGCCGCCTCATCGAGGTACTTCTGTTGGAAGATGGTGTCAGCTGGTAAGGGTCCGCGTAAGTCCATGCCCTGCTGGCGGAGCTTATCTAAGACAGGGATAATGACGTCCTTTTCCTCGGTGCCTAAGGTGCCATTTTCACCGGCATGTGGGTTTAAACCACAGACGTAAATGGCTGGCTTAGCAAAGCCCATACGTTCCTTGAGGTCTTGATGGAGCACCGTAATGATATCGGTGAGCTTTTCCTCAGTAATGGCCGCACTGATGTCCTTAAGTGGTAAGTGCGTCGTGGCTAAGGCTACATTAAGCTCAGGGCAGCCCAGCATCATGACCACTTCTTTGGTATTGGTCTTTTCCTGTAAGTACTCGGTATGCCCAGTAAAGTGCAGGCCGCTGTCGCAAATGGCTCCCTTGGAGATGGGCGCGGTCACGATACCGTAGCAGATACCCTGCTGACAGAGCTCAATAGCCTTATCGAGGGTCTTTAAGACGTAAGGAGCATTGGCGCTGTCTAAGACACCAGCCTTGGCGGGCACGTTTAGAGGGACATCGAGTACCGAGATGTGACCTTGATAGGTTGCTTGGATTTGGTCGGGATCAAAATCATGCAGCGTAAAGTTGCGGCAAGATAGGCCCTTAGCTTTAAATGCTTGTCTGGTCAGCTCCATCCGCTCTTGGAGTAAGGCTTTGTCACCAATCAAGACCAGCTCAACAGGGAGATAGCTGCGAGACTTGTGGTTGTTGGTGTGCGCCTGTAGCGGAATATCACGTGGGTCTTGGCACGTGAGGTAGTACATGAGCTCAGGGCCGACACCAGCTGGGTCACCTGTGGTTACTGCTAAGCGAATGGCATTGAGCAAGGTGCCATCATTCTTGAGATTAAGCAGATCTGCTGTGGAGAACCCAGTGTGTTGCACCTGAGCGGTAGCAAGGAGGTGTTTTTCGATGGTCTCACTTGCATCACCTGGAAACAGCTGGGGAGAGCGTAAGATGGAGGTACTTTTCTTCTTCTTATTTTTTTTGTTTTTGTTGTAGGACATCGTAGGGATCTCAAAACAGTAAGGCTTGGTGGAGTGTCAAAGGCGTAATGTAGCTCCACAAGCACGCGCAACTTAAAGTGCTGTCAGAGAACAGAGGCTAGCGCGGTCTTATGAGGTCTGATTGGGGGAGGGCGTTTTTCCATGTGTGTGTGTAAAGCTACGTGCCATTAACCTACCTCAGAGATACGTCGCGGTAGCGACGCTTGATGCTCCATATCAGGTTTCTGCATCAAGGGGCTTAAACCTACTTAAAAGGCCGATTTTAAGCCAATAACATAGAGGTAAACTACTCTGCATTAGCAAGGAAGAAACGCCCGCGATTGGTGTTTGGGGCTACCCTTTTTCAGGGATAATTTTGTTTTACTCTTACACTGTGCAGAAGTAGAGGGACAGTGGCGCGAGGGGCGCTACAAATGAAAAAAGCTTAGAGCAAGTGCTTGCCCTAAGCTTTTCCCTGTAGAGGCGTGGCGCTGTAGCGCTTCGCTACTCTACGCTACGCTGCGTTGCGCAGAGCTGTACTACGAGCGTTAATGCAGCTGAGTATTGCCCATATTGCTCTCAATGCTACTCTGCATACCTGCATTCACTAAGAGCGGATCGGTGACGTGCACGTAGGCACCCATGCGCAGCTCACGCTCCCATGCAAGGCTCTCCTCTTGGAAGAGACGGCGGTAAATGAGCTCACGGGCGCGTTGCTCATAAGCCTCTTGGCTGTCCTTATCAATGCGCTTGTCCTCAAGCAAAATGAGGTGCCAGCCAAAGGACGACTTAATAGGCGCGGAGATTTGACCTGGGTTTAAGGCCACCATGCCACGGGCAAAGGCGGGATCATAGCGGCTAGCAGGGGCATAACCTAACTCACCACCTAAGGCGGCCGAGCCGGGATCCTCAGAGAACTTCTTGGCGGCATCAGCAAAGGAGATCTCACCGCGTAAGATGCTCTGCCGTAGGGCATTTAACTGATTGTAAGCGGCCTCATCAGAGAAGACGATCGAGGTGGTCAGGAGAATGTGGCTAGCCTTGTACGTAGTAATAGGCTCGACGGCTTGATTGCTGACATCAAAGAGCTTGATGAGGTGCAGGCCAAATGGCGAGCGGAATGGGCCTAAGACATCACCTGGCTGCGCCTTTAAGAGGGCTGGCAGGAATGGCACTGGCACTTGGCTCTCAATGACGTAGCCTAAGTCACCGCCTTGGGCGGCAGTAGAGCCTTGGGCGTATTGCGCGGCTAAGGCATTAAAGTCAGCACCCTGACGTGCTTCGCGCTTAATGGTGTTGGCTAAAGCAGTGACGCGATTGACCTCACTGTACGAGGCACGAGCGTCTAAAGGCAGAATGATCTGCGCTAAGTGGTAGCTTGGCTCAATATTGCCGACCTGACGTAAGCTCTTTGCTAGCAGCGAAACCTCGGCATCAGAGATACGGATACGACGGCGTACCTGATTGTTACGTACCTCATTGATGATGAGGTCTTCAGCAAACATCTGGCGAGCTTGGGCCTCGGTGACGTTGCCATATTGGCGCAACAGCGCCTCCACTGAGGAGTTATTGCTGGCGGCCGTTTGCGCTAAGGCACGGTCAATTTGGGTATCGGTGAGGTTTAAGCCGTATTGCTGGCCTTGTTGCAGGATAATCGAGCGGGTGACCAGCTGCTCTAAAGCCGCGCGGCGCGCGGTTAAGGCGTCGGCTTGTACGCCACGTTGCTTGAAGTTATTCTCGACTTCTTGCTGGGCGGAGTTTAACTCGCTCTCGAGGATGATGTCGTTATTGACGACCGCAGCGGTGGCGTCTAAGGTCACGGGTGCGGCTATGCTAGGGGCGGCATCAGTTACAGGAGCAGCGAAGCTAGAGAAAGGCACTAAGCTACTGCCCATGAGCAGCACGAGAGAAATGGCTACTATCTTTTGCTGGAGCTTACGAGTCATGAAAACAAAAACCTAAACGCCAAAGGCCCATCTGCGATGAGGGCTGAGCTTGCGGTCAGTACTGAAAAGCAGTGCTGCGCGGGGTAGCAGTGCGGAATCGGGGGGAGTGAGTGGTGCTACAAGAGCCAAATATGTAGGCCACATCTTACCACAGCCTGTCGCTTACAGGGCATAAACGCCTTGGGATTGGTAGAGGATAGGGAGTGGTAGCTGCAGTGGCATGGGGAGTGCGTAGGGATTGGTTGAGGAAGTGGTAAGGAGTGTGGGGGAGTGCTTTGGTGTGTAGCAAGCGTGTTTTTTTGCACCTATTAAGGACAGGCAAATTAGCGAAAAGTTGCAACAGCGCGTAAAGATTCACGTGCTGCCTCTTTGCTTCTGTGGTGCACATGAGCAAAGCTTTTTCGTGCTGGCCATGGTCGCTTGCGCTGCACCAGCGCGGACGCTACCTCAAGCAAGGGCGCTTTCCCCTTGTGTGAGCACAGCTAATTGCCATTAACCTACCTCAAGATACGTCGCAGTAGCGACGCTCGACGCTCCATATCAGTTTTCTGCATCAAGTGGCTTAAAACCATCTCAGAGGCCGATTTTAAGCCAATGACATAGGGGGGAAATACTTTGAAGGAACAAGGGAGAAAACGCTCTCAGCTCAACTGCACCATGCATCTTAAGGTGAGAAACGTGGCCAGTTCTAAGTTCTGCCGCCGTCACTGATGAGTGCACTCTGTTCTTTTCTCTCCCCACACATATCAGCAACCTGATGTCACTCCCGCCGTTCTAAGGAAGGAGTGATCTAAGGTTAGTGATACAAGGTTGATTGCTGGTACTTGCCATACCTCGAGATGAAGGATGCAAGCGAGCCTGAGCTTATCTTAATGATGGTCACACACGCTGGCCTTAAGCTCCGCCATCTCTTAAGTCAGTCGTTCCTACAGTCCGCAGCGCATGCCAGAAACAACAAAGCCGTGAGAATGCTCTCACGGCTCGGTTTTGGGCTGGCGCTTCGTGGTTGTGGCGGGAGCCCAGAGCAGCGCTGAGCTCAGTGCTCAGTGTTCACTACTCTGAGCACGGGGCTCGGAGCATGGGGCTCGGGATGTTACCACCGCTCCTTAGCCTTACACGCTCCTACTGGCTTAAGTTGGTTGGGTCAAAGTAATTTAACAGGCGCGTGTCTGTGTAGTTGTTGTCCTTGCTGCCGGTAATGTTGACAGCACCCACGCCCTTAAACTCAAAGACCACACCAATGCGGTGATCGCTCTCACGCGACAGTGAGTCCCAATCGCAGGAGTTGTAGTTCTCGTACACAAAAGCCAGTGACCAGCAGCACTCCTCGTACTTTACGGCCACCTTCGTGTCGATGTTCTCATCCTGCTCAAAGTCGCGGTAGCTGGCGAGACTCACGCTAAAGCGCTCGTTTAACGGTACCTTGGCCACCACACCCAATTGCTTGAGGTCGATGATGTTGTTGGAGATACTGCGGTTACCCTGATCGGCAAAGCGGTAGCTCACCTGTAAGAGCAAGCCCTCTTCATTGCGGTATTGCGCCATGGCATTCCACGAAGAGAGCGTGCTGTCTTCAGTGTTGAAGGAAGCAGAGGCGTGCGTGGTAAAGCCAGGGAATGGCTGCGCATTAAAGAATACCGATAACGGGGTACGTGGGTATAAGTCGTTTGGATCGTTTGGATTTAAGGTCACACGTGTTGGCACAAAGGAGTAGCTTTGCGACACACCCACACGTAAGAGCTCACGATCGTGCGCATCCAAAAGACGGGAGGAGAAACCCACCGCAATACGGTTGAGATCCGGAATACGGTCATAACCGGTGAAACGACGGAACGAGAAGTTCGAGTAATAGTCGTTCATGCGGTCAGTGGTGTCATACAGCGCAATGTCGTTCTGATCCTCATAAGGGATGAACTGGTACTGCACCTCAGGCTCTAAGGTCTGGGTATGACGTAAGTCCAAGACCTTACGCTCTAAGGTGGTCTTACCATGCAATTGCAGCATGTACAGACTACGCGTGGTGCTGGAACTTAAGTTAGTAAAGCCCAGATTATTGGTGTAATAATCTGGCATCTTGTCGAGGTCGTCTTGATCGTAGTGGGTAAAGAAGCCGCGCACGTTAGCCGTGACCGAAGTACCACGGTTGTTGAAAATCTGGTAACCGATATCCGGCTCGATGTGGAAACGGTTGGTCGTAAAGTTGGCTGCCTGCGCGTCAGATGAGGCGCTAAAGCGGCTCAGTTCACTTTGCACGTTAAAGGTTACAGGGCCGAAGGTATCGTAGTACTGTGCGGTCAGGCGTGGCAGCAGCGCAAACGGACGGTAGTACACGAGGTCATCTGGCAGTAATTGCTGGTAGTCACGCACCTCAAGGGAGAGATTGTAATTGGAGCGATCATAGGTGGTCAGCAGCGACTGCTTTAAGTGGTCGTCCGTGACGTTAGAGCCCTCAGAGCCGATGTCGTTTAAGTAGTCGTAGTCCTTCGAGCGCACACGCTGGTAATCGACTTCTACGGTTAAGTCGTCCTTAAAGAAGGAGCTGGTGTGATCCCAGCGTACCATGTAACGCGCGTCATTATCGTCGCGGCTTAACTCCCACTCGTTATCCTGTGGGATGTAGTCCAGCTCGAACGTACCCTCGGTATCAGCCCATGGCATATAGCGGAACTGATTTTTCAGGAGGATGCCGCGCTTGGTCATGATGCGTGGCGAGAAGGTGTAGTCGTAATTGGGCGCAATGTTGAAGTAGATTGGCTGCTCGTACTCAAAGCCGCTATCAGAGCTGATAGCAAAGGATGGGTACAAAAGACCGCTCTTGCGCTTATTGGAAATAGGGAAGTTGACGTAAGGCAGATAGAAGACTGGTACGTCCTTGACGTATAAGGTCGCACCATAGGCTTTGCCATAGGCTTCACCTTGCTCTAAGACCACCTCATCGGCTTCTAAGTGCCATGAGTTATCACCTGTAGGGCAGGTGGTAAAGGAGATGTTCTCAATGGTGGAGATCTTCTGCTTATTGTCGACGATGATCTTGTCTGAGCTGCCGCTGGCCACTGAGCCGTTTAACTGAAAGCTTGAGTCTAAGACCTCAGTAATTTGCGTATTGAGGTTGCTATTGATCGCGCCATGGGATGACATGGTCAGCGCAGGGCCAGAGAAGGTGATATTGCCGCGCGTGCTAATCTCGCCGGTGACGCGATTGTAGGTAGCCTCGTCTGCCTGAAAGGTCTTGTCCGCTTGCTTAATGGACACATTACCCGAGTAGGTAATGTTCTGATCGACCGAGCCGGTGACGCTATCGGCGGTGATCTCTACAGGCTCAGTATTTGGGTCATACTCCTGTGGTACAGAGTAGGCTGGGATACCGTAGTAGCAGTAGATATCGCGCTCAGGTACCGGCATAAATGGCGCAGGGCGCCATGGATTGCTGCGCAGGCGGGTTAGCAGACGTAAAGGAAAGGTCGAGCTTGCAGCTAACTGACGATTTTCAAGATAGAGCTGCGTGGTGACGTTGTTGACCATGGTCTCATAAGCCGAGGTCGCAAAGGAGGTCACCTGAGCTAAGCGCTGCTGTCTTTGTCGCACGAGGGGATCGTCAGTGGCGAGCACAGGGCCGCTAGGGTTAGCAGTGATTTGCTCTGCGGCAGCTTGCGCCATGGTCTTAGGTGCAGCAAAGCTTTGCACTTGGCGCTCATGTGCAGGGCGCGGGTCGCTGGCGTTTAAGGCAGGAGAGGCCGCACTGAGCCCATTATTTTGCTCTTGGGCCCAGCTATAGCTTGGAGAGTAGAGTACACAAGTTAAGGCTAGGGCTAGAGCGTTGAGCTTAAGGTGCGAAGAAGAGGGGGCTTGGAGCTTCAAGGTACACATCCCACGAAGTGAGCCCTATCCTCAATCGAGGGTAGCAGATGTAAAGTGCGGGCTGGGGAGAGGCGCTCCGTTCTTACTAACATGACGTCACGGTACGTAGCAGTGTCACGCCGCGAGAGCGTAGCCTCACGCCTTACACCACAATAGCCTTGCTCAGGGCTAAGCCCGTTCAAGTCGTGCGTGAGAGCGTGTGCAGAGTCTTTGGCAGTTAACTACAGTACTTGCTGAGTAGTAAGAGCGTCTGTTGTAAGAAAGGCAGACAGACAAAACGGGCCACGCGGGCACCACGGGGAGAGATTAATCAGCCACGGCACCTACCGCTTAATGCTAGGAAGTGCTCACCGAAAAGGCCTCTGCTACAGAGCAGGGGGCAAGTTTTTCTGTTGAAAAGATTAAGATTTCTATCCTCCGCTTGATCGTTCGGCAGATACCACTTTGCACCTGCACCGCCATCAGCAATTGTCTGCTCTAGCCTCGCAAGGAGGTGGGGTAAGGAACAAGTGAGCTTATAAGTGACGGCTGCACGGTTAAGTGCGACTACGTCCCACACCGTAACGTAAGATGAGTGGTGCAGGTGAGCCCGAGCTTATCTTAAGTTGGGGCACGTATGATGGCCTTAAATTCCTTCAGCTCTTAAGTCAGTTGCTTCTCTGTGGCGTTAGGGCGGAGCTGAGGCGCGGAGTGGACGTAAGTGGAGCGGGATAACGTGCACAGTTGCGCTTTTATCTCAGGGCGAACGATCACGGGCACAAGATTCGATGCAGTACCAAAAGCGGCACCACAATCTAAACATTATAGAAAAAATCGCACGGTATGGGGCAGTGCTAAGAGCGGGCTTGGGCAAAAAGACAGCAAAAAGCCCAGAGAGTGGCCACGAGAGCGACCAAGAGAGCGCTGTAAGCGCTGTAGCTGTGCGCCAAGGGAAAAGTTGGCAGAGAGGCACCTTCTGGGTGCGTGATCGTAAGACTGGCCTCCCCCACGCTGACCATTAAGGTAGAGCACCTGATAGCATGTGTGGGGGTCTGGGGGTAAGAGAGCATGAGGCGTGGCGCGACAGGCCTCACCGGAGGTGATAACACAGCGCCACCGAGGAACAGGGCTGGGCCTTAGAGGTGGGATTTAAGTGCGGTGGGCTGGACTTAGCTTAGCTTAGCCTTGCTTTGCTTAGCGGTGTGGATCTTGGTGGGTACGAGGCACACGTGGGGCGCTTACCTCATACTCATCATCCTCGCTGATATCCTCACCTGGGATAGAGCGCTCATCACTAGCCCATGCGCCTAAATCAATGAGCTTACAGCGCTCCGAGCAAAAAGGACGGTAGGGATTACTCGTAGAGTAGACAATGCGCTTATGGCAGGTAGGACAGCGCACCATGGGGCCTGTCGCAGCTGCGCTTTTTGTGGCAGCGGCAGCGGCATTGTTGCAGGTGCTGGTACTGTTGCTGCAGGTGGTAGCGGCGTTGCTCTGCGCCTCAGAGGTGATCTCTTCGTAGGTGCCAGGTGGCAGCAGATCCTTTAAGCTCATCAGCCGATACCTCCGCGCACGTAAGCCAGCTCAAAGGTGATATCCCCTACAGGGGCACCCTTAGTGTAAGGCAAGAAGCGCACGTTAATATTGGACTGGAAGCCACTTACCACAGGGTAGCCGCGTACATGCTGCGGGTACTTGATCTCAATGAGCTCGCATGGCTCAGAGGTCTCTTGCATAAAGCCGTTAGTGGCGACGCGGGTTTGGTAGTCTGAGCATAAGCGCCACAGCTTTAAGATGGTCTGCACAGGGATGCGGATGCAGTCAAGCTCACGTACCCACTTGGAGACCGATTGCATCTTTTCCTCATGGCTCAGGTGTGTCCAGAAGATAAAGAGCGGCGTGTCAAAGTCATTGACACCGGCTGGGGTCAAAAAGCGTGGCTTAATGCTCTCCATCACAGGATCGTTTTGCAGCACGGTGCGCTGGCGGGTAAAGGTGTTAAGCGCCTGATGGGAGGTGCTGATTTGCTCTAAGAGCTCTTGTAATAAGCCCGCGTCAGCATCAGGGTAGCTCTGCCATGCTAAGAGCTTTTGCTTGAGCTTATCGAGGTCTTTACCGATGTCGATTTTTAAGGCACCGGAGCCGTCGATGAGGTCAATAAAGTCAACCAGCCCTCGCATTAAGCACATGGTCTCAGCTTCGGTTTTGACTTCGGCGCAGTCTTGGACGCGCTTAAAGATGGCCTCGAACTTGAGGTAAGTTCTGGCCTTAGGGCTGAGAGGGAAGTCGTAAACAAACATGTTGCTCATATTAGAGGGTCTTATTACAGGCAGAATGAACCAGAAAGCTTCCTCACATGGCCTAGGGAGCAGGCTAAAGCGAGCTGTACCCTGTGTGGTGCTGTAGTAAAGCATACCCTCGTAAGAGGCTAAGCCACAGAGTCGGTTTTAGCCTTATAGGGGTAAGTGAGCCACAGCGTGCAGCGCTCATCTTTGTCCCGTGCACTTAGCTGAACAATGTCAGTGCAGTGCTCCTTAATCCCTCACCCTGAGTGCCTGCCCACCACTACAATCCACTACAAGTAGTGGTGACAGGGGAGAGGTGGTGGTGGCGCTTTCATGTCATGTCTCTGGTTAGAGAGACGACATCAAGACGTGGGCAGAGGGGAACAAGCTGATGCAGAGCAAAGCAGGGATCAAAAACTATGCCCCGCAACAAATTAGAGGGCACTCCTGCAACTTATTTTGTTGCAGCGGATGATGCCGCCACCAATGGGTAGGGCCAACCTGAAAAGTGGCAGCGGTGTGAGCGGTGCAGATAGTACTTTAGACTGCCTTGTGCGCGGCAAGTTCTAAGTACTTACGATGTAAGTTTAGCACGTGTTTTTGTTTTTCAGCTATGTCCGCTTTATCGGTCACAATGATATCGTCTGCTGCCGCGACGCGCACGGCACGTGGTACCTGCTTGGCGATAATGCTGCGGGCTAATTCCTCGGAGCAATGATCACGGGCCACAATGCGCTGCACTTGCGTGTCCTCGGCGGCGTCTACCACTAAGATACGGTCGACCATATCCTCAAGGTGATTCTCTAAAAGCAGCGGGATATCGAGCATGATGTAAGGTGGTGCTACTCCTACTTGTGGGTGCAGTACCAGTGACGGCTCTAGCGGCTGTTGTAGTGCCGTTTGGGCTTGCACCGTGCGGGCATCATTGAGGATTACCCCGTCCGTGCCATAGACGACACTCTGCTCAAGGCCACTTAAGAGCATATGATCGCGCTCAGTCGCGCGCTGGGCGCGGGTTTGAGCACAAACAAGGTGGTAAGTCGAGGGTAGCATCTGCCCCTGCGCACAGAGGGCGCACAGCTCTTCTGTACGGGCGCGAATAGCCGGATGCATGATGCTGTTTAAAGTAGCAAGCTTGCTGTTATCGGAGAAGACGAGCTTACGCAGCAGGGGGCGATTGAGGCTGCCCTGAGGCGTGAGGATCTCCTCACCAAAAGCAGCGACGAGGGCTTTTAAGGTAGGGGCGTGAGGGAGCACAATCTCACGGGAGATGAGGTCACTGTCAATAATGGTGACACCATAGACGGCAAAGAGGCGGGCAATAAAGCTCTTGCCGCAGGCGATACTGCCGGTTAAACCAATTTTGAGCATAGCCTCGTACCTCAAGCAAAAGGGGCGGTGTCTTAGGGGGCGGTGCCTTAGGGGGCGGTGCCTTTTAGGTTTTAGGTTTTAGTAGGGACAGCCGCGAAATAATAGCGTGTACTCTGAGCGCGTGGTAAAAGTGGGCTCTCCTCAGAGTTTGGTGGATATGGCCCCAACACTACTCCAAGGTTGGTCACGCCAAACCCCATCACATGGGGGCTCATGCTTGATCGCAGGGCGCTGCTGCTTTTTGGCAGCCACCAAACTCTGAGTAGGGCCTAAAAGTGCAGTGACGTCACCACGGTTAATCATCTGGAGATGAGCAGCGTCAGACCACCCTGAGAGCTGATGTTAACGGGAGCAGGACTTGGTCGACCCACTGTAGGTTCGTGGTTATGTGCACAGGGGGAGGGTGGTAACGGTGTTGGTAACGGCGCTGGTAGCGGCGTGGCATACCGAGTAATGTGCCCAGCCTGCTCCTTATAACCACCTCAACCGCAGCCTAAAGAGGCCAGATGCTAGGCATCCAGAGGCCAGAGGCGCCGCAGCTGCACACAGTATAGCGCATTTCGTCAGTAGGGCCATTGTGTCATAAAAGTATGCAGGTATATTAATAATATTGATGTTCTTTATATACCGGTAGTGTAAAATGCCATGTGGAGTCAGGTGGTGTGAACGGAGGAGGCACAGCTGCAAGGTGGCCTTGCAAGGTGGCCGTGACTTAAGCACGTGCATCACGCCACATCATGTGGCACACCTCCTGAGGGGCACTTTCTGAGGGGCTCATCCTGTGGTGCACCTCCCGTCAAGCACCTCCTGTAGTGCTGGCGCTGAGGGGGGAAAGCTACTGTTAGCAGCCCAGTGTTAAGACCTGAGGAGAGAGCATGGCTACGGCCGCTGTGAACACCTGTCTTTAAGCGCGCTATGCTTCAAGGGCAGGGCCCACGCCGCTCTAAAGACCTTGCTCTAAAGACGCCGTGCTCAAGCGAAAAAAGGTTGTCAAAAAAGACACTGCTTTTTTGCCTGCTTTTGGCTTAAATCTGGGCGCGACCAAGTGTGCCCCTGCACAGCACAGGGCATAGAATTTGATAGCTATGCGGGTCGGTCAGTGTAGGTGTCCACATGGTGGCAGCACCAATGATGGTGGCTGCTGACTAAGGTGCACGGCTTTAGGGGCATGCAGGGTTACAGAGCACGATGAGTGAGCTCGTAATCCTTTTGCACAGTGCCCATGCACAGGGGCTCATAGCCACCGCCTGCAAGTGGTGGTGCCCTGCCGTTGGGGCCGCGCTCCGCTGCGAAGAAACAAAGGGGTAACTTTGTGAGGGGGAACTTTGCAAGTAGTAACACTCTTCAGACATTACGGGGCGACGCTATCTTCAGTGGAGAGCCCCCTGCGTGGTGGCTGCAGTCTTACGTGTAAGGTAAGGTCAAGTAAGGTCACACCTGACTGCGTACAGACAATGGCGACACTTACAAGCAAACGCACCTCTCGGTCTTCTTTTGGGGGGCTGTCATTACTTCTCCTGCGCTGCTTACTCTTTGCGGGGCGTAATGTCCCTGAGGACTTAATGGCCTTAAAGAGGGGCGAGCAGTGAGAGCAAACACGAGACAGCGACCACAGTACAGAGTAGAGGACTGAGAGCAGCAAAGAGGCAAATGCGATGCAGAGCTGGAATAAGAAAATGTGGTGGGCACTGGTGATCCCATGTGCTTTTATGGCCCTCACGGCCTGCAGTAGCAGTAACAGTAGTGATGATGCTAGCAGTGCTGCCGCAGCTACTGAAGCTACTGAATCTACTGACGCTACTGAGGTCGCAGCTGCTGCCAACAGCAAACTCAGTGCAGAGGAAATGCTAGAGCAGGCTGATGCTGAGGCTCTGGGCAATCCATTTTTTTATGGCCGTGCTATCTACCTGCGTGGTGAGATGAATGACTATAGCGTGCAGCGCCCATATCGCCTGCGTCAGTTTGAGGACAAGGTCTACTGCACCATTGCTCCGTTACGCTCGGACTGGGCGCCATATCGCTTTAAGTTTGCGGATGCGCAGTGGACTACAGGTACTAACTTTGGTTTTGCGGTACCACCTGCGGTGATGCGTGAAGGCAGTGGCAAGGCGCAGTTAAACCCAAACTCGCGCTTTGAGGAGCTGCGCTATGAGCCAAAAGTGGATGGCTTATACCGCTTCTGCATTGAGTACAACGAGCAAAACGTGCCTTACGCTACGGTGACACGCTTAGAAGACGGTAAGCTCACTACCATGGATGAGCTCATTAAGCGTGAGGTCAGTCAAGCGGTAGCGACCCCAGCGACGACAGCGGCTACTACCACCACTGCTGCCACTA
Source organism: Candidatus Anaerobiospirillum pullicola (assembly GCA_018884035.1). Lineage (GTDB taxonomy): Bacteria > Pseudomonadota > Gammaproteobacteria > Enterobacterales > Succinivibrionaceae > Anaerobiospirillum > Anaerobiospirillum pullicola. The sequence continues at coordinate 2,519 of JAHLFE010000188.1, read as the reverse complement.
CTACTACTACTACTGCCAATAAAGAGGCGACAGAGTAGGTGTAGCTTATTTGTGGCTGGGGCTCTGTAGCTGGTATTTGGTGCCTTTATCTTGAGGGGCAGCAAGGGGACAAGGCGCTTGCGGGGTAACAGTTAGCTGTAAGCGTCTGCTTGTTGCTGTTAGTGGACAATAACCAGCGTAGAGCTTGGGTGCTACTGATAGTGGCATCGTGAGTGAGTGCTCTCATCAGTGACGGCTGCAAGGTTAAGTGCTGGTACATCTCACATCACACCTCGAGATGTAATGATGCAGGTGAGATAGAGCCTAGCGTAAGTTTGGGCACGCCTGCTTGCCTTAAATGCCGTCATCTCTATTCAGTAAGTCCTAAGCAAGCAAGCCGGCAAAGCTACGCAGTCGACTACTGCCCCCATGTAAGGTACGTATTAAGGTACGTGAAAGGTATGGGGATGGTAGCAGCATCATGCGCTAGAGGGTAAGGAGAAAAGTAGTCATGGAAAGCGTAAGCCACGAAGAGCAAGACGTCTCTACCCCTGTGGTGGTTCCAGAGCGTGATATCTCTGACAGCGCCGCCGAGCGCCAGCAAATTGTTGCGGCTTTGCACGACTACTTACGCCTCGAAAAGGGCGCGTCTCTTAATACCTGTGAGGGCTATTGCTCGGACGTAAAGAGCTTTTTAGAGTTCTTAGCCCGTAAGGAGCTGTCCTTTACGCTGTTTACAGAAGATGACGTCCGCGCCTATCTGACGTACCGTAAGAACAATGGTGCGGAGGCCATGAGCCTCTTACGCTATTGCTCCGCCTTGCAAAGCTATGTCTACTATCTGCTGGCTGAAGAGAAGCGCCACGACGACCCTGTAGCCAATATCGATAGAGCTAAGCCGCTGCACCACCTGCCAAAGGTCATGAGTGAGGAGGCGGTCAATCTCTTTTTAGAGGCTCCTGATATCAATTCCGGTATTGGTTTACGTGACCGCGCCATGCTGGAGGTGCTGTACTCTTGTGGCTTGCGTGTGACCGAGCTGTGTGAGCTTAAATTTGAGGATATGCACCTCAAAGAGCAGTATTTGGTGATCAAAGGTAAGGGCGATAAGCAGCGCATGATCCCTCTAACGGAGTCTGCGATCTACTGGATTCGCCGCTATGTGTACGAGCGCCGTGGTGAGATTGATGAGGATCTGGTCTGCCCTTACGTCTTTTTATCGCAAAAGCGCGATAAGCAGACGGGGCTGCCTAAGCCAATGACGCGTATCAACTTCTGGTACCGTATTAAGACCTACTCACACCAGATTGGCCTTGAGAAGGATCCATCGCCGCACACCTTTAGACACGCCTTTGCGACGCACCTGTTAAACCATGATGCGGACTTACGCTCGTTACAGGTGTTGCTGGGACATTCATCTTTAAGCACGACCCAGATTTACACCCACGTGGCTTTAGCGCGCATGCACGCGGTTTACGATAAGACCCACCCACATGCGCAGGCTAAGGACGTGGTACCAACCCCAAAGGCCTCTCAGGATAAATAGGGGCAGAGCGCCCGCAGTGAGAGGTAGTGGTAGAGAGCGTGTGTGCTTTGGGAGAGGACACGCCGCCCAGCATAAAGAGAGGGGCTTACGGCTGTAAGCTCCTTTCTTTTTGCGAGAAGCAAAATAGGAAATTGCATCTAATCTTACAATGTCCTTGCTCTAAGGGGAGAGAAAGGAGTTTGATAGAGGCGCTAGCAGCAGCTGCGCAGCGCTGCACAGCGCTGCTGCTCTGTCGTGGTGTAGCCTCAGAGGCTTAGGCCAGCTGTTTCATCCCCGCACACTCAACCCCACTATGGCTTTAAGGTGCTCTGGTGTGTGCCCCTTGAGGGAATAAGTTGCAGACGCTCCGAAGTATCCCCAAAAGCAAATTCCAGAGGAGGTAGCAGCCTACAATCAGGTGTTTGACCTTGAGATTGGATGGTTGTTGCGGCGCTACTCTCGAGATAAGGCGCCGTCAGGCGCTTTTGCGGTCACCTCCCTTGCAGCATCATGGATTAAGCTTGCTGCAGCCTCAGTCTTGGCGGTGACTGGTTAGCCGCAATAGTGAGTACAAGGGATAAAGGACAATGTCAGGGAGAAGAGACTGGGATAGGGATAAGGTACAGGGACGGGATCACGGCCGTGACTGGGCAGCAAAACCTTGGAATTTTCCTTGCATCTTTTTATGGCTAAAAAAAGTTAGCATAAGCTAACTGTGCCATATAGCACGTAGAGCAGAGCATTGCTGCTAATGAACCTCCGCTACGAGCCTTGTGTTTAGGCCCTGCAGCACCTACCGTAAGATTGTACTCCTAAAGTGCCACCCATACACAAGAGTCGCGTCTAGTGCAGGTACTTTGGAGAAAGGCAAACCTAAGCTATGGTGGCGGTTGTATGCTACTTGGCTACCGTCACTTACAAGAGGCCGTATGCGCCTTACAGCTGAAAAGCATACACGGAGTGTGTATGTTCTTATCCTTAGGGGCTACCGGCCTGATGGCAGGATCAATAAAGC
>JAHLFE010000187.1 GCA_018884035.1 Candidatus Anaerobiospirillum pullicola | reverse complement strand
CGTACTTCCGTGAGTACACCTAGGAACTTTAGCCTGAATGTCCTGCCTAATCTTAGAACCTAAGGTCTTTAAGATTCCGCGAACAAAGTATCTGGCAGCAATGTTATATGAGGCAGACAGATCGCAGTTGTTCTAGGTCAAGTAATCGGCCCTACGACGTCAGACTAAAGATGCCTCGCCGCAGCCGTACCCTGAAGAGCCACGCCGCCACCTTTCCTCTCCCGCGCGCTGCTCGCTGTTAGGTGTCAGTTCACAAGCGGCCGCTGTACAGTATCTCAAGCCTGTTGAGATCGCAGCAGTAGCAGCAGTAGCGCAGTCTTGGGGTAAGGGTTACCCTCAAGGCCTGCACCACCTGCCATCGCCTGTTAGGAACCTATTACCTAATAACTACCAGTTTTTGGCTCGCTTCATAGTTGGTGGATACCAAAGCGCAGTATTACCAATGCAATCAAGCTTGTGATAGGTGTTATGGCGTTTGGTGTGACCATCCTCGAGGTAGTGTTGGTGCTTTACCCACCACACTTTGAGCAGAGCCGAGCCTAGAAAAAATTTTGGTAGTTAATAGTTGTTACGTTCCTTACGCTGCAGGGCTTAAATCTTGTGCGTGGCCCTAATGTTCTGCGACACCCACAGACTCATGTCCTGCTTGTTGATTGCAGCCGCCATCATGTCAGGGAACTTGTCCGGCGTGCAGGCAAAGCAGCAAATACCCATTGCCATGAGCTTCTTAGCCATATCTTGGTCGTAAGACGGGGCACCATCGTCACTTAAAGCCAGGAGCACAATCACCTGTACTCCGCTCTCTACCAGCTCTGCAAAGCGCTTTAGCATCTTCTTGCTATCCCCGCCCTCTTCGAGGTCGGTAATGACCACTATAATGGTGTCATCTGGACGGTGCACTAAGCTCTGACCGTAAGTTACGGCTTGATTGATATCGGTGCCCCCACCCAGTTGCACTCCCCAGAGGATGTCCACCGGATCGCTCATATGATCCGTCCAGTCTACCACGCTGGTATCAAAGCAAATGAGACGGGTCGATAGTGCAGGCATCGAGGCCATAATCGCGCCAAAGACGGAAGCAAAGATCACTGACTCTGCCATCGAGCCGCTCTGGTCAATGCAGAGAATCACGTCCTTAAGCTTACGGCCCTTGCGTCCATAGCCTATGAGCTCCTCAGGGATAATGGTGTTTAAGCTTGGCTGGTAGTGCTGCAGGTTCTTGCGAATGGTCGCATCCCAGTTGATGTCTTGGACACGTGGATGGCGACGTCGCACTGCCTTGTTAAGTGCACCCTTAAGAGCTTGCACGGTGTGTAGCTGTAGCTTAGCCATGAGCTCTGCTACCACATGGGATATGACTTGACGCACCAGATCCTTGTTCTCTTCAGGAATCATTTCCTTATAGTTCAGGAGCGTGGAGATCAAATGCACATCAGGCACCACGCTTTCCAGCATCTCACGCTCGGCGAGCAATTCCTCAAGATCCAAGCGGCTAATAGCATCTTGCTGCAGCATCTGCACGGTGCTGGTAGGAAAGAGCTCACGGATATCATGCAGCCATTTGGCAACATAAGGTGCTGATGGGGAAAGGTCTGCTCCACGGCTAGCGAGGCCTCTAGAGGCGCTACCTTTGCCCCGCTTTTTACCCTTACTCTTGCCTGACGAGCGACGGCCATAGCGGTACATTTGCTTGTCATAGAGCGCGCTTAAGGCCATATCGAGTTGAGCATCATGCCCCGTTAAGCTGACGCCGGTGCCATCAGTAAAGCCAGCACCACCGTCTCTAAGCTCATCCCCCATGCCCTCACCACCAGAGCCATTACTTCCTTGCTGCTCACCACCTAAAATGAGGCGCCAGCGCTTGAGGCCTGTGATCTCCTGCGTACTGTCTTGAGCCATGTCCATAGCACCTCCGTGCCGCTTGTGTGTTGTCCTGTCTGCTGTAGCTGTAGCTGTGCTGTGCTGTGGTCGTAGCCGTGACGGTAAGCTCTATCACCATCACCAACGACCACAACACCATACCATGAACAGTAGGTGTCCCCGAAAAGCAATTCCAAAGGAGGAAACGGCCTTCAATCAGGTGTCCTACCCTGAGAGAAGGTTGTTTGCTACGACGCTACTCTCGAGATAAGGCGCCGTCAGGAGCTTGTTATGATACCTACCATGAGTACCTCTACCACTCTTGTGGGTAGTCGACGGTCTCTGCTTGGGGACGGGGCGTTCTGCTTGGGTGTCGTTAGCCCCAATTCTTACCAAAGAACGAGCTGACCAGAGCAATCAGCGGTTGCGCTGCTTGCTCCTCTGGCGATTCCGTCTGCGTTGCTGCTGCCGCTTCCGCCCCTTGCTCTGCTGCAGGGCTGGACGCTCCTGCTTGAAGTGGGTTTTCAGACCCTGCAGCAAGGTAGAAGTCCTTAGCCTTAGAACCCAGTTGTGTGCGTTCATGGGCCGTAAAGCTTGAGACAGTACGGCGCATGATTGGGAGGATATGCTCAAAGCTCTCATCATCGAGCTGGCTGACAAAGCTGTTCACCATCCCCCACAGCTCCGCATCTAAGAGCAAGAGCGTACCTGAGTTCTCAAAGAAGCCCTCAAACCAAAAGGCGATGTCATCAGGGTCGTTGCCCTCTGAGGTGTAGTAGCGCAGCGATTCGAGGATCAAGCCATGGTCAACATCACGAAACTCTCGTAACAGCCGTGTGGCACAGCCCGCAAGTAGCGGATGCACCATATCCTCTCTGTGCACTAACAGCAACGTCTGTTGCCACTCTTGCATGCAGCCTTTGTCGTTGAGGGTGTTGACCGCCAGCGTGAGTCTTTGTAAGAGCTTCTTAATATCTCGCGCCGCCTCATATTTGATGCTGCTGCACAGCAGAACGATACCGGCGTGTATACGCTCCAACATGATCTCGAGCAGGTCACGCACGGTGCTCAGGTCAAAATTGCGGACATCGCCATAACGCAGAATCGAGCACAGCTCTGGTACTGTCTTCATGAGCACGTGCAGGTCAGACTCTGTCGCCGCTAAGTCATTAAGTAGTCTGTTTAACAGGGTTACCAGCTGCGGCATATCGCAGCGTATGACCTTATTGAGCGTCTTGGTGATAAAGTCCAGCTTTGGTTTCTCTTCGATCTTGCTGTGCACGTAGTTTTGCACCGCCGTAAGCAGAGTGTTACCAAAGGTGGCACGCTCGATAATGACTAACACCTGCTCAGGGGTGTAATTCAGGAGCCACTTTTCTTTGAAAGTGCCACGCCGATTAACCTCTTGCTCCTGTGCCCACGTAATGTCCAGCAAGCGCAAGCGATTAAAGAACACGCTGCGGGCTAAGCCCAGTGGCTTACGCAGGTCGATGTTAACCATCTTGTTACCGACCACAAAGCTCTGGCGCAAGCGCTTTTGCTGCAGAGTGATATCAGCAAGCAGCGGCACCATTGGTACATTGCTTGGCACCGTACCGAGGCGGTCAGCTATCATGAGCTTAGGGGCGATCAGCTGCAAAATGTTGTTATCGCCATTGCCCATCACGGTAACAACGGCCTCATTGAGCTCGCTGAGGCTAGGGCGGGTTAAACCACGTATGGCTATCAGGGCACGTGCCAAAACAACAGCCTCACTGACGTGAGCTACCGAGATCTCGTGTCCCTCTTTGCGGAGAATGTTGGCTACCTGGGTGAGCCAGATGGTGCCATCATCCTCTGGGTGCATAAAGCTGTAGTGATTCCAGCCTGGGGAAGTAATACCAGCGCCATAGCCAGAAAAGACAGAGAGGCGGCTGTAAGACCAAGGGATCCACGTGAGGCCAACTTTGCTCGGTGGAAATGGCTTGGCTTGGGACTTAATGAGGGCTTGATCATCTTTAATCTTGTAGCGCTCTAAGTTGCGCAGAGCTGGTACGTGCCACGCACCACAGACGACTACAATTAAGCCCTCACGGCGCGGGGCGGAAGCAGCAGCGGCGGAAGCTGCAGCGGCGGGAGTCACCTCGGCACTTGAGGCAGTGCCGTCTACAGCTGCTACCGTGGCCTCTGCCTCTGCTGCTGCGGCCTTCGCAGCTTCGCGGGCGGCGGCAATAGCATTAGCGTCCTTAATGGCAGCACGCAGCTCTTTGCGCATCCACGCCTCACGGACTAAGTCCTGTGATGATGTGGCCTCGGCTGGTAACTCCTCACGTATGGCAGTAACAGCTAACTCCACCGCCTGAAAAATATCTTGGCTGGAGATACGCTGCTCAATTCTGCTCTCCCACCATTGCTCGCCGTCGCTGAGCCCCTCCACCTGAGCAAGGTAGTCAAAAGGATCGCCCATGGCGCGCTCGATCTCGGCAGAAACCTCCGCAGTGTTGTCATCGCTGGCGCCTTCGCTGGCGCTAGCGTGAGCTGCCTCATCGGTGTCAGCATTAGCGTCAGCATCAGCACTGGCGGTAGTTACGGGGCGGGCGCTGCTATTAGTGCTCTCAGATTTTGGCTCTGACTCTGAAGCATTGGCGTCATCTGTGTCATCCTTAGCCTCAGCCTCAATGTCATCATCATAGTCAACATCGTCAGCTGCTTCCTCTTCTAAAGCCTCCACCGCAGCTTCGAGCGCAGCTTGCGTCTTTTCTATTTCCTTAGCACGATCTGCTAATAAATAGCTCAGAGGCAAGTCAAAAGGACGCACCTCGATGCCATGCTCTTTGGCGTAGAGCAGGGTTTGCCACTCTGGGGAGAACTCCGCAAAAGGATAGGAGACCGAGTTGTGCGGCTGGTCAGATTGATAGGCCATTAAGGCTACAGGAGGGCGCAGCATCTCTACGGTCGCTGCTACAGGCTCAGGCTGTTCTTGCAGTTCAGGCTGCTCCTGCTCAAGCTGCTTATGCTTACCCTTGCCCTTACCCTTTTTGCCTTGTTTCTTCTTTTTCTTAGCTTTGGCCTTGAGTTCATAGAACTCCTCCAAAGGGTGGGCAGCAGCCTCTGATTTGGTCGGGACAAAGTCGAGCAGCGGCGTGATATCGCTGGGGGCTTCTAACAATATGAGGTCAGGTTGCAGCTCCTCGAGGTATGCCATAACGTGACGGCAAGATCCAGGGCCGTGGTGTCTGATTCCTAAAAGCATGACGGGCATGGCAACCTCTTTGGTTATGAGCAGGGTAAGGGCCTGAGCTGAGGGCCTCATCCATGGTTAAGGGACATCAAGGAATGAGTGCACACATAATTGACGGGGGCAGGGGTAAGGGCTGACAACAGCCTCCACCTCGAGATAAGTGGTGCAGGCGAGCATGAGCCTGTCTTAAGACCTTAAGATAGGTCACGTCTGATTGCCTTAAAGGCAGTAAGTCGTTCCCACGTCCCTGTGGGTACAGGGTAGCGCCTTGTTGGTGATTGGCGTATCGCGCAAGGGGCTGGGCTGTCCCGCACTGACAGGCTGGTGTAACACAGCGCTATGTGCAGAGTCCAAATAGCATCCTACTCTAAGTCACGAGCAGCGCGGTAGATATCATGCCATTGCTCACGGTGCTTCACCACAGTCTAGAGGTACTCCATCCACACCGTCTTATCTTGCACAGGGTCTTTGACCACCGCGCCGTAAATGCCAGAGACCATATCGCTGGCACGTACCACGCCATCGCCAAAGTAACCGGCCATAGCCAGACCATTGTTTACCACCGAGATAGCCTCTGCCGTGCTTAAGGTGCCCGAGGGACTCTTGAGCTTGGCCTTACTATCAGTGGTCTTGCCCTCACGCAGCTCACGGAAGATCGTCACCACGCGCTCAATCTCCGCTAAGGCTGGCTTCTCAGCAGGCATCTGCATCACCGTTGCAAAGTTCTCCACACGCTGACGCACAATCTCCACCTCTTCTTTGGCCGTAGCCGGTAGCGGCAGGATCACCGTGTTAAAGCGGCGCTTTAAGGCGCTGGAGAGGTCATTGACGCCCTTATCGCGGTTATTGGCAGTAGCGATGACGTTAAAGCCACGAATGGCTTGCACCTCTTTATTGAGCTCAGGGACAGGCAGTGCCTTTTCTGAGAGGATGGTGATAAGGGTGTCCTGCACATCCGAGCCAATACGCGTGAGCTCCTCAATGCGGGCGATCTTACCTTGCTGCATGGCAGTAAAGACAGGGGTACGCACTAAGGCACCCTCAGAGGGGCCCTCTGCGATGAGCTTGGCGTAATTCCAGCCATAGCGAATGGCTTCCTCACCCGTGCCAGCGGTGCCTTGCACGATGAGAGTGGAGTTACCAGAAATGGCTGCGGCTAAGTGCTCGGAGACCCAACTTTTAGCGGTACCAGGCAGGCCGTATAAGAGCAGGGCACGGTCGGTGACTAAGGTCGCTACGGCAATTTCGATGAGACGGCGCTTGCCGATGTACTTGGGGGTAATGACAAAGCCATTAGGCAGGGTGCCACCCATGATGTAGGTTACGACGGATTGAGGTGAGAGCTCCCAGTTCTCCGGAACGGGATTGGTCTCAGCTTGCTTGAGCTCATGAAGCTCCTCGGCAAATTGCTGCTCCGCGTGCAGTCTCAGTAAGTTGCTATTGCTGTTGCTGGTGCTCATGGCCTGTCCTTATGCTGAAAAAAGTGGGAAAAATGAGTGCTGCTGCTGTGCTTTGCTGTAACTGCTGCAACTGGTGCCGCTGCAACCTCCGCTGTTGATAGTGGTGCTGGCGCTAGTCTTGAGCTCCACTAAAAGTGGGGGTGGGTCAGGAGCTGCTTTGTGCGCTCTCACGCTGCGCTTTTATGGTTGCTATCAGGATGACAGCGCTACCGCGCTTGATGGTGAGGCCCGCGCGGGAACAACTGCCTTAAGAGATGATGGCTTTTAGGACAATATGGTGTGCCTCAACTTTAGATTGGCTCAAGCTCATTTGCTCCATGCATCTTGAGCTGTAGGCTTTACCCTCACTCAACCTTGCTGCCGTCACTTATGAGATCGCCTGTTCCTAAGGCCAGCCATTAGCGCCAAGGTGTACCTTGGAGTAGTCTCCCCTGAGGGTGCTGCTTATTTGCTGGTTTCCTGATACTCAGAAGGCAGCTCTGGTAACGGTAAAGAGATAAAGCTATCCCCGTAGCTAATGGCACTTAAGATCATATGCTGCTTGTTCATGAGCACCACCGCCGTAAACTCGTGGCCATAGGTGTGCTGCTCACAGGCCAGCACTTGGCGCTGCAGCAGCTCTTGTGGCCCCGTTAGAGCACGAGCCTTGCCCTCGCGGTCGCACAAATACCATGGGCCGCTGCGCGCTGCTTGCGGATGGGCAAAGTTTACCTGAGAGATCACCACAGGGTAGAAAGCGGCAAAAGGATTGGCGCTAAAAAAGCGCGTCATCTCCACAGAGGCATCCTGTAAAGAGGAGCAGCCCTGCAGGGTTGGTTTGAGCTGTTTAACATCATAGAGGTGTTGCTCGTAGATATCTTTCATGACCGTGCCTTCTGCCGTCGTAGGGTGCAGGTAACCCTCCAGCACTTGAAGCTCCTTAAAGAGCACCCGTGGCACCTCGGTAAGGCCTGGATAGAGGTAGACCTGCGCCTGAAAAATGATGCCGCTAGGCAAGATCAGCTCTTGTAGCTCTAGAGCGGCTGCGCTGTCTCTCTCAGCGGCTTTCTTGAGCTTGTTGGGCACAAAAGTGAGGTAGAACACAAAGTCATGCCGCGTAAAGCTGTAGCAGATGTGCTTATGGTATTTACCACGGGCCGCCGGATAAACGATGTCATTTACCACCCACAAAAGCTCCTCTGCTGGTTCTTTACCCGCAAGAACCTCGCGGTTAGCAGCAATGACTTCCTCTGGGGTTGGAGTGACACCGACGAGGTGACTTAACTCACCTTGCCACGCTACTGACAGCTGCTCCCGCTGCGCAAAGGCCGAGCATAGCAGGTACAGGCGCAAGAGCTGGCTTAAGTAGGCAAAGCGTCCCTCCTCGGTAGAGTCATCACACTGCAAGGCGTTCTGTAAGCGCTGCGAGAGCTTAGGGGCTTTAGCGTCCACCATACGCTTTTTCAGGCGCGCGATATCGTCGGCGCGGTGCGGCAGTACCTGCATGAGACCGTTGCGCAGACTGTCCTTGATCCACAACTTAAGCTCATCAATCACGCCTGCAATGGTTGCCTCACGCTTGAGCGCCGAGGCTTTTCTTGGTGGCAGCGGAACTGGGGTACGTCGTAGATGGTGAGTCGCACTGATAGCCGCAGCGTCAGTATCTTCAGCTGCTACTGCAGCTGCAGTTGCAGCAACTGCCGCTACAGCCACCGGCTGCACCGCAGTGTGCTTAGCGTGCTGCTCTTTAGTCTTCTTCGTCTGCTTTGCCTGCCCCTGCTGTTGTGCCTGAGTCACAGCTGCATCAGCGCGCATCTGTTCTATTTGCTGCGCCTTATCAAAAGCATTGAGCAGGCTATCAAGGAAAGAGGAATAGTTACGGTACCACTTGAGGTCGGCATCGTAAGACGACTTCGTCACGACGCGCAAGGTTCTTCTTTGCGCCGCGTAGATCTCTTTATTAGCCTGTGATTGCAGCTGATCGCATTTGTGCTCTAACTCCAGATAGCGCTCATAAATAAGCTCGGCGTATTGCTCTCTGACGTCCACATCCAGACTCAAAGCGAGCGCGGTGACCGATGGCTGCACTGTGTAGCCGTTGCTGAGCTGCTGTCTCTTTTTATCAGGCAGTGCAAAGAAAGCTAAGAGCACCTCAAGGTAGAACTTGCTGAACTTTGGCCCCCAGCGCTGAGGAATCTCCGCACAATAGTTCTTAGGCCACCACATAAAGTTGTAAGGCAGGAGCTGAAACTGATGAGGAAAAGCAGGGACCGGTGGCAACGGCTTATCCACAAAGGGAATGACCTCACGCTCGCTATAGGTGGCAAAAGCTAAAAGTTCTGGCAGCTCCTGTGGGGACAAAAGCGGCGTCAAGTGCCGGAAGAAAGCATGGCTATACTCTGTACCCAGCTCAAAGCGCAGGCGCAGCACAAAGTACTTAAGCATCATGCTGCGATTGCAGTTAGCGCTCAGAGCCTCGTAGGGCTGCTCGCGCTGACAGTACTGCGCCAGAGCGCTCATGAGAACCTCAGCATCATGAGCGTCATCGCCGGTGTGGGTGAGGTTTAAAAGCGCAAACCACTGCGCAGGTGGCAGCGTAAAGGTGAGCAGTGCCATATACTGCGAGGCGGTGGCGCCTTTACGGAGCTGCTCTTGCGGGTACATGTCCGCCAGTGCCTGATCTAAGTTCTTTTTGAGGGTACGGCGTAAAGCACTATCTGTAGCATTGGCAAGGGAAGTGAGCTCTTTGCGCTTGGCAGCGGCGCGTGGGGAGTCCAAAAGCTGAGCTGACGCTATATCCCAATCAGGGATCACTGCCTTACGGACAAAGTACAGCGACGCCTGTTGCCACTGTGAGTGAGGCAGCAGCCACAGCATCTGCGCTGCCTTAAACTGAATGTAGGAGTTACGGCCGTCCTGTGCCAGCGGTTGCAGCCACTGCTCAAAGCGCGCTGATAATGATGGTGCTGCCGCGACGGCGGCAGAGGCATTGGCCGTGGTGGCAATGGCTGGGGTGGCAGTGTCTGTGGTTGGAGTGGTGGCATCACTGGCAACGCTGCACGCTATGTGGCCATGCTGATACAAGTAGCTCACTACATCGAGCCAGTGGTTATGGAGGTGGGCAATGATGTTTTTACGCTGCGTAGATGGCAGGCGCTGAAAACTTGCTTCGAGGCAGTCGAGCAAGGTCGTCAGCTCATAGTTATCCACCAAGAGCTCGCAGACCTTTTCTTGCTGATAGAAACTACCACTGTCCCAGAGGCTTTGGAGCTTAGTTAGGGTCGCTTGGTGATCGACCATAAGGTCAAGCTGCAACGTGGCGTGGCCACACATATCAAAGGAGTTGCGATGGTAGTTTTTGGTGTAGTCATCGCTATACGCATAACCACAGCCACTGTACCTGCTTGTAAACAGCTCTAAGTCCGCGCCGGTCATAAAAGACAGCAGGTATCTGCTTTTGGACGGCAAGAACTCTAGCGGTAGCTGTTGTAAATGCGGTGGCAGGCTGTCACGTATGCCCAGATAGACGTGCGCAAACTCACGCAGCAATCCTGACGGCACATACAAGCCCTTGTGCTGCAACGCGGCTAAGATCGCCATGGTATCAATGGCTGCGTTGTGGGCCACATAGCCATCAACGTACAGCAAATGGGAGATATAGTCCTCCTGCAGGCTATCACTCTTAAGGGGAGTGGTACCGTGATCATAAGGCAACAGCGGTAAGGGCGCATGGTTTTGCTGCGCCTGTAACCACCGCGCCAGCAGCGCAGCATCCTTCGCTGTAGCTGCGGCGTCAGTAGTGGTCACGTCCGTGGCAGTGACTGCGTGAGAGATAGCAGCGGTAGCTGCACTGTACGCGTCGTTGATGTCAGCTGCAACCGAGTAAAAGGCGTCAACTACCTTGAGCTCATGAAGCCGTGCCATTTCCTCTGGGGTAAAGGTGTTAAGGAGCTTTTGACTGTGGGCTTGCTCATAGGCAAAGACCAGATTAACCACCTCGACAAAGGCTTCCACGGGATCGGTTGCTTGCGCCGTTACCGTATGCAAGGTGTTGTGCAGCACAGGAGGAAAAGCGGTAATAGAGAGGTGGCTCTTATCAAGACCGAGTAAGGCCGTGTTGAGCAATACGTCTTGTGCAGAGGTTAGCTGTGTTTGCTGCATCATGGTCATACCTCTCTATTTGCGGTGAATGGGGTCGCCCCAGCGGCTGTGGTGCGGAACAGCCGCTGTGATGGGCGTTTGCTACTGATACGGGGTGTATGACGCGCCGCAAGCATGGGAATGTGGTGGGAGTGGTGATGGCAGCTCATGGCAGCGACCGTCCCACTGAAGCCGTGGCATCCATAACAATGTGCACTTAGGACACTTACGGTGCTGGCAAGCACACAGAGCAGAAAGGGTAGCTTGTGGGTCATAACCGTATCAGCGAGGTTAAGGATGCACAGAGACAAAGGGGGGGGTGGATGCGCCTCTGTATAGACCATAAAGCGCATAGGAATCAGCGGGAGCTAGCGCTAAAGGGGTGCAATACATCCCAGAGTCTCTGTGTCCCTTGCTGAGTCCATTATAAACTAAAAAGTTAACTAGAATTAAATTTTGATTGAAAAATATTTTAGACTGATCGAAAAATGTGATTGAAGCGTGCAAGGAAGGCAAGGAAAAGCAAGGTGGTGGTAGATAAGGGTAAGGCAGGGTAGAGGCTGGTAGGGCGAGGTGATCACTGCTGTTGTGGGCTGCCGGACGTATCAGGCTAAGGTAGGTGGCTCTGGTGAGGGAAAAGAATGGGGAAAAGATGCATTCCCACGAACTTAACACCACCATGGCTTTATGTTGCTCGTGGTGTGCGTCCATGCTCTTTAGGGAAGCGTGCGGAGCTGAACGGATCCTGGCAAGATGTGGCTTATACAGCCAGCCATTTGGCAAAACATGATTGCAGCAACATTCCGCCACTGATCTTGGGGCCACAGATGTATTAGTAGCCTTCAAGCTGATAGCCACGGCTGCCAAGTACATTGAAGGCACCATAGAGCAGACAGTATTCACAGCCTGCGTGTTGCTAGGATCCGTTCAGCTCCCCTCTCTGGCGTTGCTCATAGTTGGCTTAGCGCAGGGCTAAAGTACCCCTCTTGTGGTGGGGTAAAACCTTATTCGTGAAGCTTAAGACGGCACTGATAAAGGAGCTGTTACCAGCTAAGCGCACCCTGATGGTACCCGTCTTAAGACCTACTTAGAGACACACGCATACCCTCATAAGGTGGGTTTGGTGGGACTCTAAAGATGGTGAGCACTTTTGGTCAGAAGCAAGTGTGTGGGCTCAATTGCAGCCTTGCTGCATACCACTTTTCCTTGCGCACAGAGGACTCCAGTATCCCTTCGCCACTTCCGCCCCTCTCGCCACCCCTCAGTGCAAAAGCAAAACGCCAAAGAAAGAGAACACGGTCACTGGGGCCGCCTCTTCCTCCTCCGGCGTTGATGTTGTTATCTCGTTGTTGTTGAGGCTGTACCTTGAGGAGTCTCTGCTATAGCAGGGCTGCTGGAGGACAGCCTTTTTTCACGATTAAAGCGCCACTTCGTCATAAACAGCCATAACATCCCCTTTCCCTGCCGTGGCATTACACCGCAAATCAGCCTTGGGTAAGCTGAAGTTACAGCTGAGGTTGTACAAGGCGCAGGGGACAACCACAAAGCAGCAGCAGAAGAAGTCGATCCCAGAGCAAACTCTAGAGCGTATCAGAGCCTTTGTCTGCAACAAGAGGTTTTGCTCGCCGCTGGGTAGTCTCACGCTTAAGATAGCGTGCCCACTGATGGGCATAACTTGTCAGACCTTTCGCAATTGGCTGAGGGATGCTCTTGCCACCGGCAATTTCGACGATAGGCGGCATATTTCCAAGCACAAGGGCACTGACCATTACAATGCCTTCTCGGCAGAGGATAGAGCCTTAATCTGTCAGCTCTTTACCGCCAAAGGAGAGTTTCCTGAATCGATTCTCGCCCGCTACCACCGGTATGTGGCTGAGGGTGATCCGCGTATTAAGTTTTCACTCTCTACCGTTTATCGCATCCTGAGCGCCTAGGGGCTGGTGCCACATTCGAGAAAGAAGAAGAAGAAGAAGAAGACGGCATAGCAGCGTGATTTCTGTCTCACTGAGGCCCTTCCATCACGACTGCTTACGGCTTAGTCTTCACTTAAGCCGTAAGCGTTAAGGGCGGGGCTGGTCACAAACACCAGACATAAGCAGCATGAGGCTAAGCTCCGCTAGGGGAGATAGTGGTATGGGGTGGAAAAGAGTGTTTGAGGCTACCCTGCAAGGCTGCTTACAGCACAGCTCTAACAAGCTGGCGTTTACTCTATTCTTTGCTGAGGCCCAGCTTCTCTTGCAGAAAGTTAATTACCTGCGCAAAGACCTCTTTTTGGTACCACATCTTGCCACCGTGATCAGCACCCTCTAAGACGATGTAAGTGCTGTCCACACCCGCCTGCTTCTGCTTCTCATACATATGGGCACTCTGCCATGGGCTCACGAGCGTATCCGCCGAGCCATGCAGTAATAGCATTGGTGGATCGTTCTTATCGACGTGGTTAATCGGGCTAGCTTCGGCGGCCTTTTCCTTATTGTCTAAGATGCTGGCACCAGGGAAGGTGTTAAACGCAGGGCCATTTACCAGCAGCGCTTCAGTGACAGCAGGAGAGTGGTGAACCTTAACGATGTCCTCACTGTAGCCTTCACCAATGCAGGTGAGATCAGAGATGCCGTAAATCGAGACAGCAGCCTGCACGTCCGACGAGACCTCAAGGAAATCACCCTTGTCATACTGCTTTTCGCCATTGGTGGTGCCAACAATCTGCGCCATATAGCCACCAGCGGAGTCACCAAACACAGCAATCTTGTCAGGGGCAATACCAAAGTCAGCAGCATGCGCACGTAAGTAGCGTACCGCAGCTTTGCCATCCTCTAACAGAGCAGGGAAGGTGTTAGGCACAGTGCGATATTCCGCTGCTGCCACCACAAAGCCAGCCTCAGCCAGCGCAAAGCGCATCTGCATATAGCGATCGTGGTCAGCAGTGGTAAAGCCACCGCCAGGGAAAAAGATCACTGCTGGCTTTGGCGCGTCGGTCTCTGGCCAGAGCACGGTCATGTGCAGCTGACGAAAATCACCCGAGGTAATTTGCGAGTACACGATACCGGTACGGGAGTTAATGCGGGTCACGTCAGGGCTTACGGACATAATGAGCGCGCCCTCAGTGTAGCCCATGAGGCTTTTTTGCGCTTCAGTAGGTGCAGTAGGAGTGGCAGGAGTGGCCGTAGTAGAGCCTACAGCAGAGCCAACGACATTAGAACCAGCGGCCATGGCAGCAGTAGCGCTGCTTAGTAACGATGCGGCCAAGAGAAAAGGCAAAACTTTCACTGAACACTCCTGTGGCAACAAAATGAGGCACCAGCTCGTACTTGGCTCTGGATCGGTACGGGCAAGCATCATCACCGCAACAGCTGCTGCTACTTGAGGTAGCTCTTGTGGTTGACAGCAATCCCCACACCGTCTCAGAGTACAGGTACGAACAACAGCGCTCAAAATATCACGATTCACGCCCATTCGTAGTGATTATGTTGCCAAAACAAGAAGAACGGCCAAGAGAGAGAGAGAGAGAGGGAGAGAGAGAGAGACAAAAACGTGCAATCTTGTCAGTCTCTGTATGAGTGACCACGTCTAGAGGCTGCTTTTGGTAGTTGTGTATGCAAGGTGGCACACGAACGCACAGGACGTCAGAATAAATCCCAGATCGTGGCGGTACTTACTGCGCACCGTCCCTGTTGTAGTGCTGAAAGCCCATTAAGCCCTCAAAAGCAAAGAGCTCTAAAAAGCGGGACAGTACCGCAGGAGCGTCGGCCTTTTTCTCTTCCAACTCCACCGCCGTTAAGCCTGAAAGCACCTCTTGCACGCTACTGCGCAAATCATGCAGCAGCTGCACCGCTTGCACAGTCTCATCAGCCATTCCCAGCTCCTCGCACGTGGTGCCCATTAAGCGCGCATACGTCGTAAGTGCCTCATCCTTGCTCATCTGCCCTTTACCACCAGCAGCACAGTACTCTTGAAACACCGCAGGATAGGAGTCTAAGGCTAGATTAGTCTTCAGGACGTGTAACACAAACTTAAGGCGCCATAAGAGCACTGGGTAGAGGTCACCCCAGAGGTCAGGATCAGCGTAGAGATCGACGCTATCCAATTCCCCCATAATGGCCTCATAGGCTTGCGCAAAGTGCTCTCCTGCTCTTTGTAATACAGAGTGCTGAGCACAGAGCTCCTGCACACAAGCTTGCAGGGCATGCATGAGGCTCTCAGGAGAGGAGCGCTGTAAGTGTTGCAACGCGTCACGTAAGCGGTCGAGACCGCTTACTGGTAAGTTGAGGGCTGCCGCAATGTCTGCTGGCAGATTTGTAGGAAAGTTATCGGTCATATCTTTACGGTGTACTGTGGGGCTGGCCCTTGAAAAGCAGCTGCCAAATCCATGTGTTGTTAAGGCCATACCTACGGTCTGTGGTATTAGCCACAAAGGGTATGCATGCCGGTTGGTGGTTATACCATAGCGCGAAGCAAAGCGGCCCTTGTTTGGTAAGAGCGTAGCCCTGAGCGCCACTTGCTTGGTGTGCCTACTGATGATGCTGTAGTTCTCTGTATGATCGCTGCTCTTGCCCCTAAAGTAAACCACCAACAATCACTCCGTTACCCTGAGGCTATGCGGTTAGCCCTCGTTCTTCCCGCATACTACTGTGCTTGCGGTCTTATTGAGGTATTTTCCTGTGGTGTCACTGCCCGTAAGTAGGTAGATAGGTAAGTATGGAGCAAGGGCAGAGAGTAGTGTGGCGTCAACGGAGCTGGCGTTAGAGATCGAGAGATAAGCAGTGCACGCGGTCGCAGCAAGGCTTGTTGGTGTTAGTGCTTATCACCTGAAATATCACTTTGGAGTAGGGGCGGGCGCTGTAAGTGCTTGCTCCACCTGAGAAATGTCGCTGCTTTGCTAATGTTTGGGACGCGGTAACGGTGGTGGGTGGTGGTTATGGTGACGTGCTTGAGAGAGCGTGCAGAGCAGGGCGGGGAGAAAATAGCTGCGGGCGTTTTCCCCATGTAAGAGCACAGCTAATCGCCCTTAACCTACCGCAGAGAGGCCTTGCGGTAGCGATCCTGATGCCCCATAGCAGTTTTCTGCATCAAAGTGCTAAACCCCACCTCCAAGGCCGATTTTAAGCCAATAACATAGGAGAAAATCCCTTGAAGGAACAATGGGGAAGGAACTCGCACAGAGACAGCTGACAGCAGCATCTTGCCTTTAGTACCGCGTGTCCTCACGTAACTTCAACATAACCTAACCTCCTACTTAGGCGGCCAAGTGCTCAACCCATACAGGCTGCAATAGGGGGTTACCACTTATGGTAACTTTTACTATTACCTGCCTCGCCTATACCTCATTTGGTGGCAACCTGTCCACAGTAATTTTTGGGGAGTTAACAACTTTGTGAGCGCTTATACGTTTTTGCCATTAACTCCAGCTGGCGCTATTCCCTTTTGCTGATTAATCTCTAAAATATGCCCCATCCCACAAGAGCATTCATATCGCGCAATGCACAGTGCGCACCTCTTTGCGTTATGGCTCTGCTATGACCAATAGCAGCATCTACTAGCCAGCGCCATAAGAGCTAGCTCTAAGGTGGTGATTGATAACACCAACACCCAACGGACTCCCCGTCCTGCTGTGGTGAGGTGAGGATCTGAGTCACCAGCAATTTGCTTGATAGCAGATCCTGCATTTTCAAGGTCAGCGTTGAGCGCTACCTCTAAGTTTAAGAGTGACAGACTCTAGTTTCAGCCCTTACTTTGGCTGATCTCCTGCCCCTACGCCTGCCAAGGCCTGTAGGTACCCAACTTCTCTTTTGTGCGACCTTTACAAGGCTCGCGCAATCTACTGTGCGTTTTCCCTTTTTTCGTACTTTGAATCTGTCGTCAGCGGCAGAGTCTTGATGCTGTTTTGCGCATTGGTTCTTGGGCTTTGTTTCTGTACAGACACAGACCGTGATTTTAACGTGTACGCTCTGGTGTCTTTACAGGCAGAGGCTTACAGGCTTGGTGTCTCTACAGCTATAACTCTCGCGGGTGACGTGCGCGTGCGTCAGTTAACTCTCTTTGCGCTCTTTAGCTCTGCGGTCGTGCTCGGGAAAGCTCGGGAAAACTGCTTGTAGCAGCTTGCACATGGGGAAGTTGCAGCAGTGCTCATTTCTGTTCTCTCTTGTTCTTACACCGTTGCGTGAGGTGCGGTGTAGGTGATGGTGTCAGGTATTTCTTGATACTGCAATCGTTTGCGTTAATTAGCTTTGCGTTTTTCGTGAGGAGGATGCCCCATGCTATTCCCAATGTTTGCCAATAACCCCAACAAATCACCGTCACCTGGCTTTGGGGAAAAGGTGGCTTATGGTTTAGGTGACTTTGCCAGCTGTATCATCTACGCCGCCTCACAGGCCTTCTTGCTCTTCTACTACACCGAGTACTGCGATGTAAACATTGCGGTAGTCTCGACTATCTTCCTCATTTCGCGCTTCTTTGATGGTGCTTCTGACTTAGTCATGGGCTATATCGTAGACCGCACCCGCTCGCCATATGGCAAGACCCGTGTGTGGATTCTGCGCATGGTGATCCCATTCTTCCTCAGCTCCGTCCTGCTCTTTGCGATGCCTGAATCCTTGGGTGATGTCGGTAAGATTATCTACATCTTCGTTACCTACAACCTTGCTATCACCGTGGTGTACACCGCTATCAACCTGCCATACGGTGCCTTAACCACGCTGATTTCTAAGGACAGCTACGAGCGTTCGATTGTTACCATCTTCCGTGTCGTGCTCTCATCCTCAGGCTATATGCTGACCACAGTGGTGACCATTCCACTGGTGCGCTTCTTTGGTGATGACCGTGAGGCGTGGATCTATACTTTCATCGTCTTAGGCGGTTTAGCCGCACTCCTCTTCTGCATCACCTTTGTGTCCTGCCAAGAGCGTGTGGTCGCAGACGATCAGCAGAAGAAAGAAGAAGCAAAGCTGCCTTTTAAAGAGAAGATTAAGGACTTATTCCGCAATAAGTACTGGTGCATGCTGACCTTAATGCTGCTCCTCTTCTTTGGTGCAGACATCATCGCCGGTGCCGCTAACATCTATTACTACAAGTACTTCCTCTCTGACCCACAATACATTGGTATCTTCTCTGCCATCAACACGGTGTTACGTTTATCGCTCATGATCGCGGTGCTGCCATACTTCATGAGACGTTTTGGTAAGCGTTTTAGCCTGATGCTCGCTATTATCTTTATCATGGTGGGCTATGGCGTGCGTTATGTTGACCCATACTCTGTCCCAATTAACTACTTAAGCACCGTGCTGGTCGGTCTTGGCCAAGGCTTTAGCTACGCTCTGCTTTGGGGTATGGTGCCTGACACTGTTGACTATGGTGAGTACGTAACCCACCACCGCGCTGAGGGTCTGGTGTACTCCGGTGCCTCCTTTGCCACCAAGGTTGCTAATGGCTTAGGTACAGTGTTAGTGGGCTTTGTCATCAACTTAGGCGGCTACGTCAACAACGCCGAGCAACAGACTGAAGAGGCCTTAAACGCTATCCTCTTTGCCGCCTCCGGCGTGCCTGTAATCGTCTTTATCATTGGCTTTGTGATTCTCTACTTCTATCGCTTAGATGCTGAGTTCCCAGAGGTGGTACGTACCCTAAAGGAGCGCCAAGCACAACGTAGTGTGCAAAAAGGCGGTCTGAATCAAGAGGAAAAGGATATTATCGACCGCCTCTCGAATTCATAAGACCACAGCAAGGAGACCCCAGCCTCTTAAGATTAAGCACTGAGCCGTTAACCAAAACAGCGTATCCAGCGTCTAACGGTTTCAAGAGCTTGAGAGTAAAGGGGTAGCCATACCAGCGCGTAGGTAGCCTCAGTGGGCAGCACTATCTCGGTTGTCTTTTAGGATAGCTGCCACACTACCATGAATAGTACCTGCCACCAACATACAGTGGCTACCCCTTTGTCGGAGGTGCGCACTTAACAAGCTTAAGCTGCTGCCTGCAGTAAAGCTTAGTCAGGGCGCACCACCAGCAATCTTCAGTTTTCATTGGTTTTCATTGTTAGTACGCACGGGGTATAACTCTGCCTGTGAGGGCGTGCCATTGGTACCTGTTACCTCAGGTGGGCAGAGATGAAATGCATTGAGGTGAGGTTTTTGAGGTGATGAGAGTCAGAGCCAACTCCACTCATCCTCTTAAGCCCATGCGACCATGAGGACATCATGACTGGCAGTGCTTTGCTCTGAGAAAAGAGCAAAGTTGGGTTCTAGTGTGCGATTCATGGGGTGCCATGAAAGAAGGATGGTGGGCATGACAAGGAAGTGCCTTCAAGGTACTTTCTGCCAAGCAGGTTCGCTTCGGAGTTTGTATTAGACCACGTTGTTGTATCCACCAAACTCTGAGCAAAGCTCAAATGCAGTACCCCATGAATTGCACACTAGAACCCAAAGTTGCACAGACTCACAGAGTTCGTGCAGCCTCTGGGCTTAATGCTGTGCTGTACCGTGCTTACGAACTAACCAACAGCGCGTTTGCGCTTGAACATATTTCTTCGCTACTAAAGGAGTGATTATGAGCTTGCGTCCAGATTTCTTATGGGGTGGTGCTGTTGCCGCTAATCAGTTAGAGGGTGCCTACAACGTCGATGGCAAGGGCCTCTCTATTGCTGACGTCCTGCGTGGCGGTAACGTCAACACCCCACGAGTGATCGATATCGACGGCCCTGTCGCTGGTATGAACTACCCATCATGGGAGGCTATCGATTTCTATCACCGCTACGAGGGCGATCTCGCGCTCATGGCCGAAATGGGATTTAAGTGCTTCCGCACCTCGATCGCTTGGTCGCGTATCTTCCCTAACGGTGATGAGACCACTCCAAATGAGGCTGGCCTTGCCTACTACGATCGTCTCTTTGACTGCATGCTCTCTCATGGCATTGAGCCGGTGATCACCCTCTCGCACTTTGAGATGCCTTTTGGCCTCGTCAAGAATTACGGTGGCTGGACGAACCGCAAGTGCATCGACTTCTTTGTGCGTTTCGCTGAAACCTGCTTTAAGCGTTATCAGCACAAGGTCAAGTATTGGATGACCTTTAACGAGATCAACAACCAAGCCGACGTCTACTTTCCATTTTTAGTGTGGACTGACTCTGGTATCAAGTTCAAAGACAGCGATGACTTTAAGACCCGTCGTCGTATCATGCTGCAGGCGGCTCACCATGAGTTTGTCGCCTCGGCGCGCGCTGTTGCTATTGGCCGCAGCATCAATCCAAATTTCCGCATTGGTTGCATGCTGGCTTTTGTCCCAGTCTATCCAAAGACCTCTAATCCTGATGACATCTTAGCGGCACAACGCGCAATGGAAGAGCGCTGGTACTTCGGCGATGTCCATGTCTTAGGCAAATATGGCAACTTCAGCGAGCGCATGTGGCAAGAGGCCGGTGGCGCTCCGCTGATGGAGCCTGCTGATGAGGCTGAGCTTAAGTATGGCACTGTGGACTACGTGGGTTTCTCATACTACATGAGCAGCTGCGTCAGCGCCAAAGACATCGGCAGCACACCAGAGAACTTCTTAGGTAACTGCAAGAACGACTTTGTGCAAGTCTCCGATTGGGGCTGGGCAATCGATCCAAAGGGCCTGCGTTATGCCTTACGCCAAATTGACGGCCGTTATAACGGTATCGATCAATTCATCGTAGAAAACGGCTTAGGCGCTTACGATAAGCTCGACGCTAATGGTATGGTGCAAGACACTTATCGTATTGACTATCTGCGTGCCCACATCGAGCAGATGAAGCTGGCTGTAGACGTCGATGGCGTCAACTTAATGGGTTACACCCCATGGGGTTGCATCGATTTAGTTTCGGCTGGTACTGGCGAGATGGAAAAGCGCTATGGCTTTATCTACGTCGACAAGGACAACCAAGGCAAGGGCACCTTAGAGCGTAAGCGTAAGCTCTCCTTTAACTGGTACAAGAAGGTCATTGCCTCCAATGGTGAGGACTTAAGCTAATGTCTCAGCCTGCTAAACCAGATAAAGAGGAGCTCTCGGTTCTCACCTTTGATATCGGTGGGTCAGCTATCAAGTATGGCCTGTGCGATATTCACGGTAATTTAACCGCTAAGGGCTCACAACCAACCCCTAATAAGCCCGACACCACGGTAGATGACTTAGTCGCGGCTTTGGCCAATATCTACCATGAGGTTAAGGCTAATGCTGGGCGCGTCGATGGCCTTGCCATTGCGCTGCCTGGCTGTATTAACGCCGATGGCTCCATGCGTACTGGTGGTGCTCTGAACTACAACTACGGTGTGCCGCTGGCGGACTTGGTAGAAAAGGCCACCGGCTTACGTCCTGTCCTTGAGAACGATGCCAAGGCAGCAGCGGCAGCAGAGCTGTGGATAGGCGCTTTACAAGGTGTGGATGCTGGCGCGGTCTTGATCTTAGGCACAGGCTTAGGTGGTGGCTTAATCATCAATGGCTCGGTATATCAGGGCCCCTTTGGTTCTGCAGGTGAGCTCTCTGCCTTTGTTCATGACTGTAACAACTTCTCTGCCGCCACTACGGCGGAGGCGCAAATTATCTCTGCCACGGGCTTAGTGTTGCGAGCATGCCAAGCTTTAGGCTTGGAGTACACCTTTACCGCTGATGTGGCGCATCGTCAGTTGCCAATTGATGGCAAAAAGGTCTTTGAGCTCTACCACCAAGGCAATGAGGTCATTAAGCAGGTAGTGGATGACTTTGGCTATGAGACGGGTAAGCTCATCTTTAACTTAAGCGTAGTCCTGAACCTGCAAAAGGTGGCGATTGGTGGCGGCATTAGTGCTCAAGAGTGCTTAATTGACGCTATCTGCCGTGGTACGGAAAAAGCGTGGAATACCAACCCTAACTCGAACCTGAAGCCACCGCTCATTACCATGCCGCAGGTGGAGGTGTGTCACTTCCGTAACGATGCCAATCTCATCGGTGCTATGCACCAGTATTTAGAGCTTCACGGCTACCTCTAACTCTAAGCACGCACTCCCGCACATCCTCACTCCCGCACTTCCGCGTGATCTGGCCCCTGTATTTGGGGCCTTTTTGTTGGTGTGGCCAAAATCAAGTTATGTCCCCAAGTTCTATCAGGAGCTGTCTGTGACACTGACACGATAAGGGGCGGGCGCTGCTAATTACTCGTGGTAAGCTTACTGCCGACCGTGAGGAGGTCTGGGATAATTTTGGTCAAGCTGATAAACCCATGGTTTATGGGCATGCAGCAGACTATCTCGAGGTAAAGCTTGAGCGCAAATTAATGCACTTTACCTCAGTTTTGTGGCATAAGCCCCTTGCTTTGTCCCATATTACCTTTAAGTGGTTGACCAAGAAACCCCTTATTTATGCGCTTTGTAAAAATTAAGCGATACATCCTCACGATCGCTTACTGTCCTCCGCATTCGCACCATGATGCAGGCGCGCCAGCTCGGCAAGCGGTACTTGGGTCTCGGGCTTGTTGAGGCTATAGCGCATGGCTTGGTTGTGCGCGGCAATACGCGTTAGTACCTCTTTTTCGGAGAGGGGTATATAACCACAGCAATCAACCCCCACATTGAGGGCATTGTAGAGTAGGGCGGTGACCGCGTTGGGCTCAAAGCTGTTATGGATATGACCGTAGAGCATGATGCTGGTGCCGCTATGGGAGCCATTCCAAAATAGCAGCGGGTAGTGGCAGAGTATGGCAGTATAGGGGCTCGTTTGTAGTTTCAGCTCTTTGTAGGAGCACACCTCATCTAAGAGCTCTGTGCCTCTGGCCTTGTGGGCAAAGTTATCGTGGTTACCAAGAATGAGGTGCTTACGACCTTTAAGCTGGCGCAGGTAGTTGTTGGCACCTTGCGGTGCCTGCATGGTGAGGTCACCTAAGATCCAGACATCGTCGTCGGCACCTACCCGTGAATTCCAGTTAGCAATGAGGGCGCGATCCATGGCAGCAACGTCCGTAAAGGGACGCTTGCAGTATTTGATGATGTTGGCGTGACCAAAGTGCAGGTCGGCGGTAAAGAAGTTCATGAGAGGGACTCCTCAAGGGATGCTGTGGAGCGGATTGGTATGGGGTGGAGAGTATGGAATAGGGAGTCTGCTTGTCGCCTAAATTGGTGGCTTTTAGGGACAGTGGGTCTAACCAGAGTGGATGCAAGGAGATCATTTACTCGGTTAGGGCAGTAACCAATGAAGAGGGCACTAAGCAGCCTGCATGGAATGTGTGCCGGAAGAATGTAGGCGTGACATACCCGCGAGCTTAAGCCTGCCATGGCTGGGAGCTGAACGGATCCTGGCAACACGCAGGCTGTGAATACCGTCTGCTCTAAGGTGTCCTAAAGTTACTTTGGTGGCGTGGCTATCAGCTTTAAGGCTATTAATTCATCTGCGGTGCCAAGATCTGTGGTGGAATCTTGCCTCAACGCATGTTTTGCCAAAAGGCTGGCTGATAAGCCACATCTTGCCAGGATCCGTTCAGCTCCACTACGATTACCACTACTGCTCGCGGGACGCTGAGACAGTAGGGCCATCTTCTCCTAACAGCTTAAAGCGCGCCCCTGCTGAGACATGGCAGAGTAAGCGTTGCCCTCTGCTGTGCCCATGGTGCTGCGCACTGCGCACATAGAGGCTGGTCAGAGGCTCGGACTGTAGGCTTTGGCCAGAGCCAATGGCAGTGCCCTTACCCGTATCGAGAGCACCGCAGTGGTTGCTGTACTCTTGGCAGAGGAAGAGCGTGCTCTGAGCACTATGTACGATCACGGGATCCTCAGTCTGATCGTACAGGTCTGGTAAGAAGAGCGACTTGCTATTGCTCCCTGCACCATTCGCAGACAGCAGCGAGGTGTAGTTGGTGGTCGCAAGAGGAGCTGCCGGTGCTGATGCCAGTGTAGCAGTAGCTGCATTAGTAGCATGAGACGCAGCAGCAAGCGGCAGCGCGATAGGAGGTGGCTCCACTTGCGACAGCACTAAGGCTGCGCACTGATACTTAGAGCACACGGCGCATAAGCGGCGCATGCTGTCTTCTTGGCGCAACAGCCAGCTGTCATGATCACAATCTGTGTTTTCGAGCTCTTGCAGACAGTCGACAATAACGAGGTCAACAGCACGACTGTGAGTAGCGCAGTGCGTGAGGTTGTCCTCGATATGCTCAATGGCAATAGGGAAAGCCAGATCGTGCATGCGGTCGACAAGGGAGTGCTTTTCGCCAAGGCAGTGGAGTCTCAGCTGGGGGCCATGCTCTTTTGGTTCTTGCCACTCCAAGAACTGGTTAAAGAGCATTTGGCGTCTAATGATAGGCACGGTGTGATAGTACTCAGCTTCGCTGTAATCGCCAAGGTAGCGCAAAAAGCGAATGAGCAGATCGTCCACAAACAGGCGACAGCCGTAATAAGCCACATGCAGTCCCTGTTGCAGGGCATGGCAGGTGGCATCAAGCGCAAAGGCCGTTTGGTCAATTTGTGGCAGCGAGGCGAGAATGCACACGCCACCAACAGGGTAGCCACCAATCAGTGCATCAAGAGCATCGTGACCAGTGGGAATGACGGTAGCCTTACCCGCAGCAGAGCTTAAGCTTTGCGGCGTGTTGTGGCGCGGTGTAGCCTCATGAACTTGAGGCACCGTGTAATTACCTGCCTTTTTGCAAGCGCTACCAGCGCCCGCCCCTGTTCCATCATCAGCAACGCCTGTCTGCTCCGCTGTAGCAGGCTCTAAGAGGTAATCGTTATCATCAGCAAAAGATAACTCTCCCCAGAGCTGGGGCTGTAGCTGCAGTGCTAAGAAGACAAACTCATTTTGCGCCTTTTGGTAAGGGTCAATGATATTGCAGACACTAAGGCGCAGCAGGTGTTGCCACAACAGTACTTTATCCATGAGCTCTACGGTGTCTGCTAAGAGCTTATCACGCGGTGGCTGGGTAAGCTTTTGCGAAAGAGGCTGTGTGCTCTTTGCTGAGACAGCTGAGTGGGCAAAGTAGGTAGGGGAGGCAGAGGATGCTGTGGTGTCAGCAGAGTCATCAGACGCCGTCGTAGTCGTGGTGCTGTCTTGGCAGCTACTGTCCTTGTAGGCTCTTTGTAGCTCCTGCCATTGCGTGGTAGTTGCGTTATCTGGCCACGGCTGCTGGTGCAGCCATGCACTGATGTTCTCGGGAGTCAGAGGCCACTCTTTGCGGCTGCACTCAATGAACTGTTGCGTCAGCTCCTGCCACTTGGCTGGGACTTTGCCCAAATCAAAGGCATGGCGGCGTATCCACAGCTTGTACTCCTGTAAGGCTTCGGGCGAAACAGAGGAGAATACCTCTGAGAGGATCCGCTGGGTGTTAAGCTCGGCTGTACGTAGGACGCCTTGCATCTCTTGCTGTACTTGCAACAGCAGGGAGTTTATGGAGCGCTCCGAGCGTCTTTGCACATCGTAGAAAGGGACACCATAGCAAGTGGCTTCGTCAAGAGCGCGGTTGAGCAAGCTCTGCTTGAGGTGAGAGGTTGAGGTCATAGCGTTTGGCCTGTAGGTTAGGGGTGAGTTGTTGGGTGGATTCTGTGCTGTGTTGTGGTCAGGGCTGTTTGGAGCACTGATGGTTGTGCTGACAATGATGCTGGTTATGACCTTTAACAGCGCCCGCCCCTCGTAGCTGTTACGACCTCGTAGCGGTTACGATTAAGAGCGCTGTCTGTTACCTCATACTCCTTACACACGCTTTGTCTTGAAGTGGACTCTACTAAGACCGATGCCCGTATCCGCACCTAGATTGACCAGAGTGCTCTGTTAAGGGCTAAGCCGGTAGGTCTTCCTCATACAAGTGGCCATACCTGAGACTGGGTTAAGAGCAGGTTGCAGCAGCAGGTGCTGAGTCTGGTCAGTGCTTTCGGTGTAGTTGCGACCATGGGGCATGTACTTATGACGACGACCATGTGAGCACCGATCGCTAGCAGGGAGTGCCTTGATCGTTGGTTTGTTGGTACTTTTCTAGAGGAGTGCCTTTAGAAGTGACCGCCTGCCCTCAGTACAGCTTGCAGCTTTTGCTCTGCTTAGCCAGCTCTGTATCAGTAGGGCGTTGCTAATGCACAAGCTCAAGCCGCTCTCAGGTCATGCTCCTAGTTGTTAGCCTCGGAGTTCTTTGTCTAAGGTGTAGGTAGCCACAAGGCACCTGTCTTTGGGGAGCAGGGTATAGGAGTTAGATCCAACGTTTAGCCATTAGAGAGCGAGAGGCGAGATAGGAAGCACTAGCATTTATTCTGGAAGCACCAGCCCAGCAAATAAGATCACCACAAAGCCTTAGCGCTGTATAAGCTCCCTTCGCCAGTGCTGAGTCGCGAGAGACCATTAGTGCTGTTAGGGCTTACCATAGTTTTGGTTTGCCAGCCTCACAGGCACGCACATCAGGATGGTTACGCCTTGCGATACCCCCAGACTAAAACAAAACCAGCGCTATTTTGTCTGGCCGCCACATTTATGCTGATGGCCAAGATAATTGGCTGCATTGTGAGCGGTATCAGCATGACCTTTTTTCTGATAAAAGCTGATAAATAAGCTGTTGATGTGGTGTTAGTGCCACCATAGTACCAACGCAAGTCCCCCTCCCTCTCTTCAAGCCTGACGGCTAGCAAGGGGTACCCCCTAACAAAATAGAGAGCGTGGAGCACAAAAGGGATAATAGGGAAACAGAGAAGCGCTACCGCTATATGACTCTGCCAAGGAAGCTGTGGTGGTGTTTGTGATGGAGACGATGGTGGGTATGGTGCTGCTGGCTGTTGGTAGGACTTAGGTATGGTCAGGATACGCAGAACGATGCGGAATATGTAGGGTTGGTAGTATGCTGTGTGGGAAAGAGGTAGGTGAAGATACGAGAAACTCTGTTCAGCGCAGTGCTTTAAGGTACACAAGTTGTGGCGGGAGCATTTGGTGTATGGTTTAAGCTACGGCTACATCGAGCCACTGGGGCGGGCGTTGCTAAGTTCCTGAGATATGTGCTTGATCCGCGCTATACGTGCTAGGGCTAAGTCAGCAATGTGCTACATACTGTAATTACACTTAAGGGGGGCGACTCTTGTGCATGAAGGTAGATCGTAGTAAACTCAAATCAGCGACTGCACTGAACAGGCGTGGCTATCCTTATGAGCAGGAATATACCATCTACATAGAGTCTAGCCATGGCGCTTCCGATGAGCGTGATCCAGCTCATTGCTGCTTGCGCTAACGGTTGGGCATGTACTGTTCTGACAACAGGCTAAAATAAGACCGGCTGCTTTACACCGCTCCGTTACCCTTATCCACTAAGACGCGTTTTCCGAGGACATATGAAAAGCACTGACGAGGCTATTGCTGCTCTCACCAACCTTGGCGCCAGCACAATGAAACACATGGACTGTGACGAGTTCTTTAAGCAGTTCATGCTCATCTTCGACACTGCTATGTCCTCAATAAACGACGCCCTCAAAGAGGGTTTAGTCTCAGACATTGCTTCTAGCTTTTTCGACGCTACCACCATGGTTCGTCCTGATGTCGCTATTACCAATCGTGTCTATTTCCGCTTTCTTAAGAGTGACAGTGATGTTCTGACCAACCTTAATGACGTCATTGCCCTGCCGGAATTCAAGCGCCAGAAAGCAAAATTTAGGTTTGCCATCTGCTGCGGTCCTACGTTGCTGGCTTTTTACAATGCCAAAAACCACCAAACAAATAGCTTGGAGCTGAGCAGATTAGGTGAGTATTACTCAACCTTCTTTGAGATCACTGGCAAAGATCCGATCTTGATTGAGGCCAATGTCGAAGCAAGCGTGAAGGCTTGCCAGCAAATCACCAACTTGCTGGACACCCTTGCCAAGGACAACAACATTGAGCAAGACCATACTCACAGCATCAACGAGTTTATTCGCCGTGTGCTCTTTTGCCTCTTTGCCGAAGCGACGCAGATCTTTGAGTCACAACAGTTCACCAACGCTTTTGCTAACCTCGTGGTTAATCAAGGGAAAGACGCAAAGGTCTTCTTTACCGACCTCTTTACTGTACTGAATACTCCTGAGAACAAGCGTCAGGAGCTCGGGCAGTTGATGGCCAAAGAGATCCTCGATTTCCCTTACGTTAACGGCGGCCTGTTTGCCAATCAGGTCTTCATTCCTGCATTTAATACCAATACCTGCAAACAGCTCATTGAGTGTGGCAAGGTGAAGTGGAACCAGATTTCGCCAGCCATCTTTGGAGCCATGTTCCAAAACGCGCTTGATCCAGCCTTGCGTCATCAGCAGGGAGCTCACTACACCTCTGAGGAGAACATCCTTAAGGTAATCAAGCCACTGTTCCTTGATGCGCTCACTGCGGAGTTTGAGTACATCGCTGCCTTAGATGAGTCTACTCCTAAGGCAAAAGACACCAAGAAAGAGCAGCTGTCCCTCTTCCATGACAAGCTCTCTAACCTTACCTTCTTAGATCCTGCATGCGGTTGCGGTAACTTCCTCTTGATTGCTTACCGTGAGCTGCGCCGTCTTGAAAACAAGGTCTTAGAGCTACTCTTGGACGAGAACTACCTGCTGCTTGATGAGGCGATCAAAGTCAATATCAACCAGTTCTATGGCATCGAAATTGAGGACTGGCCTGCGGAGATTGCCCATCTCTCGATGTGGCTCATGCAACACGTCATGAACCAAGAAACTGGTGCCAAGTTTGGCGTTTCTGTGGCAACTCTGCCTCTTAAGTCCTCTGCGGTCATTTGCCAGCAAAATGCCCTTACTACTGACTGGAACGAGGTGTTACCAGCGAGCAAGTGCTCGTACATTATGGGCAATCCGCCGTTTGGTGGTAGTGTCACCACTAATGAGGAACAGAAGCGCTGGTTGCGTGATGTTTACCCGCCAAAGCACAAGCTGGGACGCGTTGACTTTGTGTCTGGCTGGTTCGTCAAGGCTGCTAGCTACATGAAGAGTCAGCCTAACATCCAAGCGGCCTTTGTGGCTACTAACTCAATTTGCCAAGGCCAACAGGTGGGGATCTTGTGGGGGCTGTTACTATCACAGGGTATCCGCATCAACTTTGCCTACACCTCGTTTAAGTGGAGCAATGCTGCCAGCAAAAACGCTGGTGTATCATGCATCATTGTTGGTTTT
This sequence comes from Candidatus Anaerobiospirillum pullicola, assembly GCA_018884035.1. Taxonomy (GTDB): domain Bacteria; phylum Pseudomonadota; class Gammaproteobacteria; order Enterobacterales; family Succinivibrionaceae; genus Anaerobiospirillum; species Anaerobiospirillum pullicola. The sequence continues at coordinate 11,029 of JAHLFE010000187.1, read as the reverse complement.
GGCTATCGTGACGTCGTTGACTCCGCTGGTGATAAGCGTCTTTTCCAAGTTAACAAAGACCAAAGCATAACAGCGATCACTGCCAAGCACATTTCTCCTTATCTGAAACCTGTAAACAGTGCAGATGACAACAGCAATACTATCGTGGTGAAGCATTCAAGGCCTTTGTCTGCTCCTATCAGCATGATTACTGGCGGTATGCCTATAGACGGTAACAATCTCATCTTTGCAGATGATGAGCACAACCGCATTATTGCTGACTTTCCTGAGGCAGCGACCTTTGTTAAAAAATTTAGGGGTGGAAAAGACATCATTAATGACACCTATCGCTGGTGTCTCTTCCTCAAAGAGGATGATCGTAATGCTTGGGGGGAAATACCGCCAATCATGCAACACGTGGAGGCGTGTCAGAGATTTCGCGAGCAATCAAAGAAAAGCGGTGATGCCTATAAGTATCGTGATAGACCGTGGTCATTTCGTGAGCAAATTAACCCCGATCATGCCCTTGCTATCCCTCTTGTGGGCTCAGACGGTCGCTACTATGTGCCAATGGCTTTTATCGAAGCTGATACCATCTGTAGCAATCTTTGTCTGCTTATTCCCAATGCAACTCCTTACCATTTTGGCATTGTCTCGTCGCGTATTCACATGTGCTGGATGCGCTTTACAGCAGGACAACTAAAGACTGATGGACGCTACGCCTTACAACTCACCTACAACACCTTCATCTGGCCACAAGCCACTCCCGAGCAGCAAGAGACAATCGGCAGCTTAGCCAACAAGATCCTAGATAAGCACTGGGTCTATCAAGAGGACTACAATAAGACCTTGGCAGATCTCTACAACCAGAGGACTATGCCTGCTGACCTAAAGCAGTTGCACGCCGACCTCGATATAGCTGTCGAGCGCCTCTACAGGCCTGAGCCCTTTGCTAACGATGAAGAGCGCACGAGTTTTATGCTCCGTCTCTACGCTGAGGCCGTAAAAGCAGAGCAGGCCAAAAAGAAGCCGACAGGCAGTGGTACCGGCAAAAAGCGGCAGAGCAAGGCCAAGGCAAAGTAAGCTCTCTATTGCCCGTACCGTACCCTGCGCTGTTGCCTTAATGCCACTCCCAAAGCCACTCCGTGACAACGTCACTTTGCCCTTTACCACTTCACATCTCAGCACTTGCTGTCGTGTTGGCTCTCTGCGCACAACAGCACAGGAGATTTGCACTCATGATCACAGCAAGTGAAAACTTGCTCAATGTCAGCTTTGAGCACAGTGGCCCCAGCAACAACAGCTTGGGCATGCGCGAAATGCAAGCTCGCGCGTATGAAAAGCGCAGCTCTCCTTACCTGCTGATTAAGGCCCCTCCTGCCTGTGGTAAGTCCCGAGCCTTGATGTACTTGGCGTTGGACAAGGTGCATAACCAAGGGTGCGATAAGGTCATCATCTCTGTACCACAGTCGGCTATCGGCGCCAGCTTCCGCAATACCCAGCTCACCGCCTCCGGTTTCTATTGGGATTGGGAAATTGCTCCACAATACGACCTGTGTCGCGATGATGATGACAGCAAGGACAAGCAAAAAGTAGCGTCCGTAAACAAGTTCATGGCTGATCCTGAGGCGTACTTTCTGGTCTGCACGCACCAAACGCTGATTTTCTTCTACAGCCAGCTTGAGGATAAGAGTGTCCTCAATCGTGCAGTGATTGCTATCGATGAGTTCCATCACGTCTCAGTGGACGACAAAAGTAGCTTAGGTCATGTGGTTGACTCCATCATGCATGATACTACCGCCCACATCATTGCAATGACCGGCTCGTACTTCCGTGGCGATAGGGTTCCGGTATTGGAGCCAAAAGACGAAGCGCTCTTTGATAAGGTCATCTACACCTACTACGAGCAATTCAAGTGCTATCAGCACCTCAAGAGCTTGGGCATTGACTACGCCTTTTACAACGGCCGCTGGACTGACTCTGTCCACGAGATCTTAGACACCACCAAGAAGATGATGATTTTCATCCCGCATCCGCAATCAAAAGAGTCATCTAAGGACAAGATTAACGAAGTCAACAAGCTGCTTGATGCCATGGGTACCAAAGTGGATGAGGCCGCTGATGCCAAGGTCTATACCGTGCGCACTTCAGATGGACGCTTGTTAAAGGTAGCAGATCTCGTCTACGATCAGGAGCCTGGCATTCAACACCGTACCTTGGAGTATCTGCGCCGAGTAAACGAGGACAAGGATGCTATTGACATCATCATTGCCATGAAAATGGCTAAAGAGGGCTTTGATTGGCCGTGGTGCGAGCATGTGCTGACCATTGGCTATCGCAGCTCGCTTACAGAGGTCATCCAGATCATTGGCCGCGCCACTCGCGATGCCCTAGGCAAAGAGCACGCGCAGTATACCAATCTAATTGCCAACCCCGATGCCAGTCTTTCTGATGTTTCAGACGCTGTTAACAGCCTCCTGAAGGCTATCTCTATTTCCTTGCTCATGGAGCAGGTCTTAGCTCCTAACGTGCATTTTCGTGTGCGCAGACACAATGAGCCGCAACCAGACATTAACACTGGTGATGATGATGATGAAGCGCAGACGGAACCAGACATCACCTTTGACATCAATGACGATGAGCAAGCTCCGCTCACTTCTGCCGCCAAAAAGATCTTGGATAAAGACATCCAATCCATTGTGGAGCAGCTCTTAACGTCTGAGCAAACAGCCAACACCGTCAACAAAGCGATGCTCTGCAAGGGTGATGGCCTCCAAGAACTGCTTGAAGATGACATCATTCCTTTGCTCATACGCAAGATGTACCCTGAGGATGACCTCACTGATGACGATATCCATAAAATTGCCGAGGCGGCCTACATTCAGCTGGTTTTCCCAGATGTAATCAAAAAGCTTCAAGGAAAAGGGGAAAGCGATGCAGAGGATGCTTCGTCCTCTGCTGATCAAGAGAATGTCACGTCTGATCCTCACTCTAAAGCCAGTGAGATCGATGGTGGTGTTGGTGGTAATGGTGCAGCAAGCGCAAACCAAAGTGCAAACGGCACGCAGCATCGTAATCACGGTGAAGTCGTGTTCAACAACGCTCTGCTCCATTTCGCAGACAAGCTCATCAATGTTGATGATCTGGATCTCAACCTGATTTTGAAGATCACTCCTTTCCAAGAGGCCCACGACTTTATCTCCCGCAATCTTGACGCCGCGACCTTGCGCTTGATCCAAGACCAAGTAATATCCCATCGGGCTGAGGTTACCAAAGAAGAGCTCCGTGAAATGTGGCCTAAGGTTGAGGAGTTCTGGGACAATCACAATGATGTTGATCCTAACCCACACAGCGACGATGTCTTAGAGAGGCGTTTAGCTGAAGTGCTGGCATTTGTGCGTACCCAGTACGCCAAACGCTCATAGGCACTGTTGTGCATACTGTTCACAGAGACAAATGGGGTGATTTTACCGCTGTAAAAGTAGTTTACGCTGATTCTTGCGCTGTTTCTGAGTCTATAAATGGCTCGCATCCCCCTCGTCTCAGTGAACTGTCTTGTCATCTTAAGGTGCGTTGTGAGGTACTCACATTAGAGTGGTTTGTCAGCTCACACCACTTGAAGTTGGTGTTGTAAGGTGCAGCGGCAGCCTACAAGCATAGGCCATAGGTGGCTGTATTTACGTGCGGTTGCACAAGGCTGAACGTGCTATTTCTTGGTATTTGTGTCAATCGCTCCAGATAGCGACCGTCGTTCATTCATTGCCAGTAATGCACATACCCACATACAGGTAACAGAGCTTATCTCTGCAATTACTGCGAGCAAGGACTAAGGAGCAACCGGCCTTACAGCCTTTTACGCTTGTTTCTTACCCACAGGGTTAGATCATGAACACACCACTGCAAGCACAAAGGAAAAAACCGAACAGCTTAGAGGACATCTTTGCTGAAATTGATGCTGATCCGCGCCTAAAGCGCCTAGTGTTAGCACGAACCAACACTGCTACCACAAGCAGAAAGATTGATCACCGCCAAGAGCACAAAGAAGGTCTCAAGCAGTTTGTTGCTACGAACCAGCGCCTGCCAGAGGCGGAGTCTCAGGATCATAAAGAGCGTGGCTATGCCTATACGTTGAGTAAATTGCAGCCGCAAGAGACGCGAGAGATTTACTCCTTATTGCCACAGCAGCCAGTAACGGAGACACCAACGCCTCAAGATGTAGACACTGCCGCCGATACCACTCCTGCTGCGCCATCTGCTAACGATAAAAAAGCGGAGCAGCAATCTTCGCCACCAGTTGATGATATCCTTGCTCAGATCTTTGCTAAGGGCGAGAGGCGTGGCAAGTTTAGCGAAATTAAAGCCGTACCTCCCATTCTCTCAGAGTCTGCACTTCTGCCAGAGAGGGGCGCTGCTAAGAAACGCAAAGGGGCAAAGGATGTGGCTCAAGCAACAGCCTGCTCTGATTACGCTACCTACGAGCCACTCCTGTCTCGTTGCCTTGAGCTGTGGCGTAGTGGCGACCTCGTTACACATCCAGTCACAAACTACCGGCAACAACACTTGAATGTGGGGCAGTTTTTCCTCAACGATAGACTGCTCGCGCTAGTTGCCAGCAGTTATGAGCACGATCAGGATAAGGCTAAGGCTAAAGACGATCACCACAAAACCAGCTACCGTGTTAAGGTGGTCTACAACAACGCTACCCAAATTACGCCGTGGAATTACTCGTTTTTAGAGTCCTTGGTGAAGAGCAGCGGTAGTGCCTCCTTTGAGGGTGTTACTGATAGAGGTGAGCGCTTTTTACGTGAGTGTAAGCAAAAGCTCAGCCTTGCCCAAGCGCAAGAACAGCAGCAACAAAGCGAGCGTAAGACTAAAGAAAAGAGTCGCGCCACAGGCTATCTCTACATTCTGCAGACCCTGAGTACAAGCCCTGAGCTAACACAATTTCTGCAGCACAGTGAATTGGTGAAGATTGGCTTTTGTACTACACCTGTAATAGAACGCATCAGAAACGCGGAGCACAGTTCCACTTACCTCTATGCCCCAGTACGCCTTGTGCGCGTCTACAAGTGCTTTGGCTTAGATCCCCACACCTTTGAGATGCTTATGCACAAGCTTCTCAATGAACACCGTTTCAACGTGACGCTCACCGATAGTTCAGGAAAGAAGTACAGACCTGAGGAGTGGTTTACCGTAAGCCCACTCACGGCTTGTGAGATTGCCGACCACATCTTAGACGGCACTATTGCGCAGTACCGTGTGGACAGCATTCGCGGCAAGCTGGTCAAGATTAACTCCTAAGGGCTATCTTGCAGACCTTACGTAGCACGTAGCACTGGTCTTGATAGTGGTGGTTCTGTGCAGCTACTTGTAGCCGCCAATATTGATCTGATGGGGGCCTGCGCATACCCCACTCGTAAGAGTGGGGATAAGCAGGCCAAGAGTGTCAGCTGCACATATAACGCGAACTTTACACGACAAGGCATAGAAGGTGCGTTATATCTACTGACACGCTCTTTTGAGCGTAGATCGGCTTGTGGGTAAGATACATGGGGAGATCATTTACAGCAGTAAATCTTTAACGGGAACGCCTTCTCAAGGACAGTGCCGCTGCCGAGAAGTTAAAACAGCAAGGGCGTTACGCAGTGTATGACAAAACGGGCTTAGGTGGCACTAACGCTCAAGGACAGCGTATCGCGGTCAATGATCTGGCCTTAGTCCGTATTAATGAGCAAAGCTGGGTGGTTGCAGCTTGTGCCAAAAACATCGTAGGTGAAAAAGAGCAGACCATTGCAGCAAGCAATGAGGTCTTACAGCAGGTGGTCGCTACTGTATTTACGGAGCTGTTGGCCGAACAAGAGCTCAAGCTATAGCCCATATCCCGAGAGGAGCAGGGAGTTGCCATGCTCAACTTAACGGCTGCTGCCTTAGCGATAGCGGTAGCGACAGCTCTGAGGACATTAGGGAGCCCCATCAACTCTACCCAGAGTGGTTGGGGCAGTCTGTTTCACCTGTTTTTCCGATAAAGATCTTTCTCGGAGTTCAACCGGTGCGCTAACAGGGGCGGGCGCTGTAAATGCTCAAGTCACCGCCAGTCACCATCATCGTCACCTTTCATTGCTCTTACCAGCGCTTTAAGGCGAGCGGCACCAGTGCTCAAGATGACGTACTACATGGCAAAGCCCAGCTGGCGCTGTATGCGTTCCTTAAGCAGCACACGCTGGTAGTACTCACAGGGATCAGCACAGCGCAGATCGTCTTTTAGCTTCAGCTTGAGCTCCCGCTGGCGCAGGTTCTGTACATCACCTTGGATGCAAGCGCAGAAGTGAGCGCACAGCCGCTGACACTCTTGAGGCTGGTACATAGTCTTGGCAAACCACTCAGGCAAAAGGGAGAGCCGTTGTTACTGTTTGGCAGCGGCTACCCCGAGACCAAAGCATAGCACAATGGCGGCAATGCCTAAGCGCAATCCCAGGTAGTCCAAAAAAGGCACGACCATCTGGTTAAAGTCATCACTGCGCAAGTATGCAGAGATGGCCGCAGAGTCTGTCCCATAGCGCGCTACCACTCGCTGGTAACAAAAGGCCACACAGCCCTTGATAAGCTCTAAGTCTCTGTCCATGAGGAGGTCACAGCCTTTGTCATCCACAAAGCCCTGCTCAAGGAGCACGCGCCGATACAGCCCCTCGATGCGCAGCAAGCTTTCATACGTGATAGTTGGCAGTTGCTCTGGGGTTGCGTCAGCAATGTAGGCATAGTGCGCGTAAGGGCCATAAACAATGGTGCTGCCATTGACGGCACCGTACACGCCAGCAAAGGTACTGAGGTCGTGTTTAACCTCAAGCTCCTGTTTAAAGTCGTTATCACTCGCATGTCCCTGCGTATACACAGGCACCCCTAAGCTGCGCGGGATGTGCAGCGTGGGGCTTTGCTGCACCAGCAGCTGAAAAAAGAGTTTGCCGCCCTTTTTGCCGTGGCAGGTAAACAGCTCCGATGGTTCAAGGCCCAAGTAACAGCCAAGCGCCTCAGTAAAGCGCTGCATAAGGTGTGGGTCACGAAAGTCACAATCAAGGGCAATGGTGCCGGTATCTGCAAGACGCAGGGTGAGGCTGTTGGCTTTGCCTCTTTGCAGGTTGGCAATAGCAAGACTGTACAGGTCGTTGGCGCTGCACTCTTTCCATGGGTGCAGGTTAGGCAGCTTGCCTTGTGAGCCAATCACTGCCCAGCCATGCTCATGCATACGCTGATTGGTGAGCAGCAGGTAAGACTGGAGATCGGCAGCAGTGCACGGCTGGCCTTGAGCGTTTGGCAGATCTTGTAGACGCCACATGGTAGCTTTCCTTACTAAGCTTGATGCGCACAGGAAGCAGCGCTTCTTGGAATCAAGGCGGGATGACGATTAACCGCAGCAACAGCAGCCGCACTGTGTACATGCCAGCTTGAAACCAGCTGTACTGACACAGCTCAGATGTACTGACACGTGGAATGCGGTGCTGTCGCTACTGTGGAAGCTACAAGCTAGTAGCTGTTCTCAGGCACAAAAGTGAAGTGCGAACCGGCCGAGCGGGTGCACTTGAGCTTGGAGGTGCTCAAAGCTGAGCCAGCTCTGTTCTTCACCACCTGTAAGTACGTCTCCAGCTTGTCATCAGTCTCTTGCTCTTGGCTCTTGCCTTTGCCTCTGCTCTGCACTTTGCAATTACGGAGAAACATCACAGCTTGCGCGCTGTTTACTACATACGAGCCCTCAGCAATCTCATAGAGGCTCGGCTGGCCAGATGAGTAAGAGTGATCGCTAGGACGCATTTGCGCCAAAAGCAAGATGGCGCATTTGAACTTGATGCACAGGCTCACCAAACGGCGCATGCTATTGAGGTAACGCTTGTAGACCTCCGCATCTTTGCAGGTGTTGTTTTCCACGTCTTGCAGGTAGTCAACGACGATGAAATCAAAGCCACGCTCACTGGCTGCCGCTGTCGTGACTTCCTGTTCAATCATCTCAATCGAGATGCGATCTAAGTTGCTGCTTGGACAATAGAGGTTAAAGTGCGGGCCCGTGCTTTTGTCTTTGCTCCAAGAGCAAATTAGGTCTAAAGCCAAATGCAGCGCCTTTTCTGGTACCACCTTGTGCAAAGTCTGGTAATCGCAATTGAGGAGGTACTGCAACAAGCGCTCATGCATGCTGTCAAGCGACATCTCTGTGAAGAAGAACCCTACACGCAGGCCTTGCTGTAAGGCGTGCACGGCGGCGTCAATACCAAACCACGTTTTGCCCGTGCCCGAGTAAGCAGCAAGAATGGAAACACCACCGAGGTAATAGCCATGGATGATGGCATCCAAGTACTTATGGCCGGTGGAGATGTACTTCTTGTCATTACGGTGAGCAAAGGCCTCACGATAGTCCTCTTCCGTGGCTGCGCTGTGCTGCCGGTTGTTAAGCGGGTGCGCATTAAGCAGCGTCATGAGGTTGTTTTGCGTCTCGTCGTAAGACTTTTTGATGTTGCAGACAGTAAGACCAAAGAGGTTTATCCACATTTGGACTTTGCCCATGAACACCAAGATTTGCTGCAGAATCTCGGCACACTGCGTCAAGGTAAGGCAGGTAAAGGAGTGCACCTTTTGCAGTTGCTCCCACTGAGCTACAGCCCCATCATTCTCAGGTAAGAAGGCCAGTGCTTGGGCAAAGCTCGAGCGAGACAATGTCACACCGCTTTTACAGTGCTCGATGAGCGCTTGGGTGAGAGCTTGCCACGCTTGCGGCACACACGCTAAGTCTTGAGCGTGGGCAATGACAAACTGCTGGTAGTCTTTGAGCTCGCTTGGGGTGCCATTTCAATGAGAGCCTCGCACATCTCTACGCCGCTATCAGCATTGTCCAGCGCCTCTTTAGCTAAGTGGCTGTAAGGAATCTGCACCGAGACATCACGCCATGAGTAGAGCTCCTTTGCCTTAGACTTAGCAGCGCCCGCCCCTGATGCTTCTGTTACTGCTGTCGCCTCTTCGGCCTTAGTTTGGCCTAAGGCTGCCAGCTGTTTTCCCCAGTAGCGCTTGAGGGCGCTATTGAGGGCAGCGAGTACCTGAAATTGATGACTGTAGCTGCTTGAGAGCTCATTGGTATAGGCACCGAAGATTTGAGCTGTCTGTACGTCACTAAAAACAGCCTCGGCCTCTTGCTGATAGGCCATACGGCCTGTCCACTCAGAGGCGCTTACGGATACTTGTAGCTGCATGGACGGAACAGAGGTATCACGGTAGTAATCACTCTTGAGCAAAGGTGTTGGAGCCAAGTTAGCTACTGCCATGGATTTAGCGTTAAGCTCGCGATTGCGCAGCAAAAAGAACTCTTGCTCGCTGCGAGGCAGTTGCCTCCATGAGTAAAGTGGCTGTAAAAGTGAGCTTGGCACCTGTGGAGTAATTTCCTGAGACCTACTTTACTGATCACATGCAGGTATGCATTACTCAATGCATCATCATCATCATCATCATCATCATCACCTCTCTGCGGTCGGTCATGGGGTCTCATGTGATGACGTTTAGTGTGACCAACAGGGGATCGCTATGAGATTGCAAGTAAGCAAACTGAATCAGGATGAGTCGATTGGCTCAGAGCTATTGCTACAGCATGGCACTAACGCCGATAAATATCAGCTTTTTGCATGGAATAGGGGCGACACTGTACTGCATGCTCTGTGCGATGATTCAAGATAGTATTGTTGGTACACTGTCTACAAAACTCAAAGAAAAGATAGAAGTTTTGGTTGGTCTTTAGGAACAGTGCAGCAAACTATGTGAAACAATAAGAAACAATATGAAACAGTGTGAAACGGTGTGTATAACGGCATAGAAATGGGCGTGAAACAATAAGGAACAGCGTGGAACAATAAGGAATAGTTCCGAACTGTTCCTATAACGATACGGAACTGTTCGGAACAGTTCCTCTTCGCAAAGCCGCATTCGTACAGGCTTTTGGAGTGGTCTTAAGAATAAGAATATATAACTCCTAAGCAGAGTTATCACTCTGCTTAGGAGTTATGTGGTAACAGGGTTGGCCTCGTGCAAAAAGTTTCACGCGCAATTTGAGCTCAGTTCAGCTCATCCCAGCACCCTAAAGCTGCAGCGCACCAAAGGTTGCTATCCATGTGTGGGACTCCCTTGAGATGCTCCTCCTGCTTGGCTGTCTACGCAAGGCGGGCACCATTGCCTCTCTTAGTGGCTAACTAGTGATGCCTGTCTCTAAAGCGCACGCATTGCCCATAAAAACACAGCAAATAGAGCGATCAGCGCTTCTGACATGATTACAGTCGCTGAAAAAACGGCGTGGCTAAAACAGCGGTTTTTGACGGATTACAGCGCGATTGTGGTTAGAGCTCTTTTCAGTCACATGATTGGCCAGCAAGAAAGCGTACTCGTAATACGCGCTCGCAACCTTACACAGGAGCTCCCTGCTGAGACTTGCCTGCTGTCCTGTGCCAGCAAAGCATCATGATGTTGCACCCAGTTGAGCTACAGCGATGCTGCACAGTCGGTCGGAATCTCTGATTGCTCAGAGCAAGGCCACATCGGGGCACAGCTAAACAAGCTCTCAAATGAACTGGAGAAGATTGATCATCTCGAATACCGCTATAACGCACGCATTGCCACGAAAAACGCAGCAAAGAGAGCGATCGACGCTTTAAACGTGATTACAGTCGCTGAAAAAACGATGTGGCTAAAACAGCGGTTTTTGACGGCTTATAGCGCGATTGACGACTTAGCCCTTTTTCAGCGGCGGAGGCTGCTTCGGTTAGCGGCCCGACGTTGCCACTGCCTATCCACAACGACCTCACACGCGCACACGCTCTCGGTCCCTCACAGTTTCGCTGCCCTGCTTCCCTGAGCTCAAACCACTTGCCGAGCGCACGGCTCCTTTCGCCACTTGTGCACTCTCGTGCCACATGCAAGCTGCCCCCAGACCCGCCACGCATACGCACCGGCACTCACTCGTGCGCCTAGCTCCTCAAAACTCGTGATTCAAGCGCGAAAGTCGTGCTTTTTTTTTTGTTTTTTTTTTTTT
>JAHLFE010000186.1 GCA_018884035.1 Candidatus Anaerobiospirillum pullicola | reverse complement strand
TAAGGGCCGTTGTAGACGACGACGTTGATAGGCTGGATGTGGAAGTCTTGTGAGAGATGAAGCTAGCCAGTACTAATGACCCGAAAGCTTGACCATACAACCCCGAGAGGTTTTAAGGCAGGTCTTGACCCCAAGTTGCTGTGAGCTTTACATGTTTTTAAATACCGAGTTTGCTTGGCGACCATAGTGCTGTAGTCCCACCTGTACCCATTCCGAACACAGAAGTGAAATGCAGTCACGCCGATGGTAGTGCAACGAACGATTGTGCGAGAGTAGGTCATCGCCAAGCTAAGAACAAACTGCAAGCCCCGTAGATCGCAAGGTCTACGGGGTTTTGCTTTTTGGTTACTGTAAAACCCAGCGTCTATCAGACAGATCCTAACAGGCAAGATCCTCAGTGGCTACGCTACGAGCTGAGCCGTGCTACGTCTGATGCGCAATCCTCATCCCATTGTCCTGCCGCCTCCTTCCCTCGTCCGGCCTTACTTTCATCTTTTATCAGCATCTCATTGTGCTGAGTTCTCGCCTGCACTTGCTGTACGCACGGCAAAGCCAGCTAACCTACAGAGATAACGCCCGCCATAGCCCCTGTGTTAAACTGATCTTGCTTCTTGTAGGACTCTGTCGCTCCTGTGATCAATCATCGAGCCCTGCACCTCCGTGATGTTCAGTCTAGGCGTGGAGGATGAGACGTGAGACGCTTACGTACCTATTCTTATAAGCAGCGCAGCATATTAATCCTCCTGCCTCTCATGCTGCTCGCCATCAGCACTTGGTCTCTTAATGAGCAAATCACGCCACAGCTTACTCCTGCTTTTCGTGAGGTGCTTCTTCTTAGTGCCCGTATCTTCTTTCCCGGGCTCTTTGCCATTGCTGTCGCCTTTATGCTGCCAACCTTCGATCGCACCTTACAGATCGTGTCAGTGTGCCTAGCCTACGTCTTTGCCGTCATGGTGCTCCCATCCTATAGCCCTAACGTGCTGATGAATCCAATCATCTGCGTCTTGGCTGCGGTATCGACTCTTTTAGCCATGCTCCCTTATCCCGTGCGTTTTGAGGAGAACTTTATCAACCAGACGAGCCATGTCATGTGGGCCTTAAGTCTGGTAGCCTTGCTGCCCATTTGTACTATCATCGCCATGATCTTGGTGTTGCGGCAAATGGACACCTTTATCCTCTACACCTTTGACGAGCTCTTTGGGCAGTCCTTCCTCTCAGTGATCTACGTGCCGCTGTACCTGCTGTTGCAGGCTTTAGGCTTTCATGAGCTTGTGGGAGACCTGCTCACTCTCCGTTACCAAAACAATGTAGTCACGGCTTTCGTCAACAGTATCGTGGTCATTAACCTCTTTGCCTTGCCAGCAACCTTGTTCACGCGCTCGCTTTTTACCAAAGGATATGTGCGCTTGTTCTTGACCATGCTTATGGCCATCTCCATCCTGACTAACTCGATAGGATCGTGCCTGTCCTTAAGCCTGCTCTTGCTTTTAATCTTCTACCCTGGCTCTTTTGCGTTACTGCTGCTTTCGAGCATGATCTGCTATACGCTATCGTATTTTCTCCAAGTGCAGCCCATGACTGTTGTCAGTAACCTCTATCGCCCTGATATCAGGCTCTCTGAGGTTACCTTTAGCTATAGCAATAGCGTCATCACCGTGCTGGAGTGCTTTGCGATCTTTATCCCTGTGATCTTGGTGCTGCTGTCTATGTGGATTAGACGTGAGCGTACTCTTGATCGTCGCCGTAAGTGGCGCTCTATCAACACAGGCTATACTGTAAATGCATCCAGCTCGTTAGAGCTGCGTCTTTTAGCCTTGTTGCGCGCTTTAGGCGGTATCAGCAATATCGTGGATGTGGCTGAAGATGGCAATTGGTTGTATGTGCAGGTGGCCTCTCATGATGAGGTCTCGCTAACCTCACTTAATAGCTTACTGCCAGAGAAGCCATTGATTGACCGCATTAACAAGCTGTACTTGTGTGAGATTGGTGATGAGAGTCACTTCATGCACCAGCGTCTGAGCAAGTTGATTGCTAACCCCTTTGGTGAATCAGAGTACGAAGTGCAACTTAGTACGCCTTTTGAGATCCACCCTATGGAGTACGATAAAGCTAACCCTACGGAGCTTGCTTTGTTTAAGCGGCAGCAACATGCTAATGCTGTGAGTTAGTGTTAGCAGGCGACCGCAGCGCGTGGCTGTCTCTCTTGTCGATCTTGTCGCTTCTTGTCGCTCTTTACTCTCTTGCCTCTTTGCCGCTATTAAAGCGCGGCCCTTAAACTTTAAGGGTGTCCTTTACTGGGCGTCGCTCTTAATCTCCTTAGTTTTTCTTCTCTGTTACAGGTTTGCTCATGTCTGAAGACAATCAAATGTGGAAGCAAGTTTCTTTGGTGGTTGATGGCGCTAAAGCCGAAGAGGTCTCCGATATCCTCTTTTACTTAGGTTCGGTGGCTGTAACTTATGAGGACGCTAAGGACGATCCTATCCTTGAGCCGCTGCCTGGCGAGCAAAAGATGTGGCCTACCACTATCGTCACCGGCCTTTTTACGCAGGGCTTTGATACCGCGCCAGTGATCTCCTATCTGCAACACCTCTATGGTGATCAGTACCCAATTGCTGAGCACGACCTTGAGGATAAGGATTGGGTGCGCGCATGGATGGACAACTTTAAGCCAATCAAGTGCGGCTCTAAGCTTTGGATTTGCCCATCATGGAGTGAGATTCCCGACCCTCAGGCTGTCAACGTCATGCTCGATCCAGGCCTCGCCTTTGGTACTGGCACTCACCCAACTACTTTCCTCTGCTTAGGCTTTTTAGATAGCCTGCCTGACCTGCATCAGACTAACGTGCTCGATTACGGTTGTGGCTCTGGCATCTTAGCCATTGCTGCGCTCAAACTGGGGGCACCTGAGGCTTATGGTGTGGATATCGATCCTCAAGCCTTGATTGCTAGCCGTGATAACGCTGAGCGTAATCATGTTGCTGACCGCTTAAAGCTGGTCGATGGTAGTAATGCCTCAAGCTTACCTGCTTGCCCTATAGTGGTGGCCAATATTCTTGCAGGCCCGCTGGCGCAATTAGAGCCACATCTTGCGGCGCTGTGCCAAAGTGGTGGCAAGTTGGCTTTATCCGGCATCTTAGAGACCCAAGCTGATGAGGTGATTGCGGCCTATCAGCAGGACTTTGTGATTGACGGTACGAAGACTATGGAAGGCTGGGTGCTGATAACGGCTACCCGTAAATAGGTCGCTACACTGTAGTAGACGTGGACATATAAGGGGCTGTGCTTTTACTTAAGGAAGCTCAGCTTGCTCCTTAGGCCGTGGCTAGAGGGGCTGGTAGGCGCTAAGGTAATATAGGCTTTTTGGTAGGTGCTTATGCTGCGCAAGATCTTGGTGCTTACAGACGAATTCTGCTCTAATCTCAACACTTTTGATGTGCAGCTTGATGCGTGGACGCAAAAGCAGGAGCGGATCTCCACCAAAGGTGAGTTTCTGGCCTCACGGCGCTTTAATCGCTTGCTCTCGCTTTCATCCTTTGTGCAAGAGCATGTGCAGCTGACCATGGATGATCTTTGTCAGGTCTTCTATAGCGTAGGGACTGCACCGCAAGACCACGAACAAGTCTTTGCCAGTCTCTATCCTAGTATCGATGAGCATGATCGGGGAGAGGTGTCGTGGTGGCAGCAGCTTGAGTTTTATAACCTTAAAGAGAATGCTCCGCTGACCCCAGAGCTGTTGCAATGCTTTCAAGGAGCCTTGTTCTTCTTTACCAAGCCTTTAAGTCGTGACACGCGAGTACCAGCCGAACTCTTTACCGGAGAGCTGGCACCACAATGCCCTGTGCTGGCCTTTAACGTGCGTGTGGAGAAAGAAACGTGGGACGCGTTTAGTGTTTCGTGTGTATTTGCTCCTGAGCCTCATAATGAGCAGGTGCCTCTGTGGAGGGAGACGTGGCGTGAGTTTAATCGCTTGTGCTCAGCCTTAGCGCTAAGCCATGCGCGGATTGTGGCCGCTGATGCCTTTACCGCTGCTCTTTTCACGGAGGGAGCACAGGTCTTCGCTAACTACTTTCATGAAGAGCAAGAGCCGACCATTGCGCTGGTGCCACAGGCGGTGGCTCCGTTTCGGCGCTCTTATAGTGTCTTAAGCTTTTTTAAAACCCAGCGTTTGCTGAATCTGCTCGCCTATAAGGAGTTTTTAACCCAAGAGCTGTTAGCCGCCTCTTGGGACAAAGATAACGCGGTAACTGGTACTACGGTGGCGCAGCTGGCGCTGCGAGATGCCTTGCCGATCGTAGCAAAGCCTACTTTTGGCAGCACTGACTATAAGCTTAAGCAAGCCGCGCTGAAGCAGTTACTGACTTATGAAGTACCAAAACTAAAACAGGAACGGTGCTTTAACTGGGGACTTGCCCGTGCGCGTGCTGAGCAGCTTTTAAAAGTGTGTGCCCAGCCGCAGGAAGCGTTGCGTGATGCTGCCAGTTGGGCCTATGAGTTTGACTTAGGAAGCGATAAAAAGGAGATGGCCGCTACTGTCCACGACCTTACGGCTAAACCGCTTACTATCGCTATCTCCTCAAGCTATATCGCGCGTAGTCCTGCATGGGAGATGTCTCCTCTAGGTGCGGCCATTATTGCGATTGTGCTGCGAGCCTTTCCTCAGGCGCGCTTGGTGCTGTGCATCGATAACGCGTTGTACTCCTTTAGCGATAGTTTGGTCTTTGATGATCAGATCATTGCTCAGGATAGTGCCGCTTTAATGTGTCCGCAGGCTAGCCTCGCGGCATACGAGTCAGAGCATAGCAGTGAGCGGCTGACCTTAAGTGCCAAATTGCGCCAAGAATGCAGCAACCTTCTGCGTTTGCATATGGTGCTGCAAGATTGGCTGGTGCGCAGGGGCGTCTCCATCGAGGATCAGTTGGGATTAAAGGGCGCGCGGCAGTTTGATGTTACCAAAGCGCAGGCTCTAAAGTGTGGCTGGCTAGACAACAAAAAGCCAACAGAGCTCAAGCATCTCCTCGCGGGCTTTGCTGAGGTGCGTCGCCACAAGGTAGGCTCACCTGATTTTCAGGAAGAGGATAAGCTCATTGCCGCGTGTTATGTCGGCTTTGAGTATGAGCACTACCTACCTGATGATGTTGATCTTTTGATCACGGATCGCGATTATGCGTGGTTATATGCCACTGGCAAGGGCCTACCAGTATTGCGTTTGGAGCCTGATCTGAGCGTGCAGCAGCCTGTATGTGCGGACTACTTCCTTATCAAGGAGTACTACGGGCTGTACGCGGATGAGCCAGTGCCTAAGCCGCTTTTAGAGCAAATTGCCAAACTCTATACGGCGATGCCGACAGCGAGCCTCACGCTGCAGCTACCAAAACAAGTCTCGCCAGCGCCAGCAGTGTTGTTTCCTTGCATAAAGATGTCAGAGCTGTTGCACAAGGGGGATTTGCTCGCGCTCTTAAAGGATCAAGGAAGTAAGGTTGACATCCAAAGCATAAAAGCGCAACTGACTGCGTTTTATGAGGAGGTGTATGCTGTAGAGCGCTTTATTTATCAGAACCTCTGTGATCCTGAAAAGGACAATCCAGACTTTGATGATCCTAAGCTTGCTTTGACACGCTACCATGATTGGCGCAAGGTGGCCGCACGCATAGCCGCGCTGCCTGCAGAAATGTCTAATGTGCCGCTGGAGAGGCTCACAGCCTATGTGAATCCGTGGAGCGAGGGCGCAAATAGTGAAGCGCGCGGATTGGATAGCATAGCCAAGACTCTGGCGACGCTAAAAGCAGGAGCTTTGCAGCAGGTTGCGCAATACTCCAATTACTCCTTTAGCGGGCGCTACGAGCTGCAATGGCTGTTTTTACGCTTTCTTAATCTACTTGAGCATCTGCCAGCAGAGTTCACCATGCAGCAGTTGGGGGCATACATGTATCAGTGTATGCTGGAAAGTCAGTTTAGCGATGCGGTAGAGGTAGAAGAGGCTATGCACCACATCAGGGGTGATGCGGTGTTGAGTGTGGGCTGCTCTCGCGGTGATGAGCTTGCTGATCTGGCGCATTATTTCCCGCTACAACCTGTGGTGGGAGTAGATATCAATGTGCAGGCGCTGGATTTATGGGAGCAATTGCGTAAGTTGCGGCCATTATTGGATCCGGCGCGAGTGCAGGCCTATACTTGGACAGAATTAGAGCAAAACTTTGCGCTGCATTCTTTTGGGGTGATTACGGCGATGACCGTGTTTTGCCATCATCCGCAGACCTTGGCCTTGGCAACGTCCAGAGATGTCTATGCCTATAGTCTGTTTGTTGTGCAGATGGCCGAGCTGATGAATTGGTTGCAGCCAAATGGTCTCATTTGCCTGTTTAACGCCAACTACCGCTTAGAGGATGTGGAGTTTACAGACAAGCTCATTACGCCATTGTTTCCGTACTCCGTCGAGACAAAGTTGGCTAACTTGCCTGATACGGCTAAGAGGGCCGCGATGGTGAAGGCGCCAGTGAGCGCAGAGAGCACGGTTAGGGAGTATCGGGAGTATTACTATCAAACGGTGGCGCAAATTTACAGTGCGCAGAATCAATCTCAAGGTGCGGGGCAGACGCAGCCTAAGCCACTTAAGCTGTATTTACCTGAGCTCTTAGTGCGGGCCTACACCCTAAGCACGGAGGCCGATAAGTTTGGTTACACGGCCTTATTTGATCGTGAGGAAAACCGCACGAATGCGATGCGAGCTAGCATTTTGCGCGTGACTACTACTACTACTACTACTACCACTGAGTGATTGTGGAGTAGCAATCTGCCGCTGGCTTTACTGGGGGCTGACTACAACCTCTAAGAGGGCCCTCTTCTGAGAGAGCGCTCTGCGGCCATAAAGTTACGGTCGCAGTTTTCTGTAAGGAACGGCTGACTTAATAGATGACGGACTTTAAGGGAATCATGGTGCACCGCCCTAAGATAGTTTTAGACTCCCCTGCACCATTCATCTCGAGGTAGGTAACCTTGTCATCCCGCATCCCATCTTCCGTCATTTATTAGATAACTCATTCCTAAGTGGAGTGTCGTGTGGCGTTTTCTCCGCTGCGCTCTATGGTGTGCCTGCAAGAGTCAATAGTGGGCGCAGTGAGCGATTGCTGCGCCGCGCTTAATAGCAGTTTGTCTTGCTTGCGGTGCGCTACTCTGACGTCGCAGAGTTGAGGCTGATTTTTCCCAAATCGCTAAGATACGGCTGTTACCTCAGATTGGATCTGCTTACGACAACCTATCAATGGTAAAGAGATAGACGTAAAGCTGAGCGTGCCCACCATCTCAAGCTTTATTGAGGTGTATCTCGTTTAGAGGTGTAAAGCAGAAACTAAGCAGAAACAGCTTATTTATCAGGAAAAATAAACATATAACAACTGCCTGATGTCAGAGGAACTGCTGCCCTCAACAGGTGAGCATATCTTGACTTTGTACTCCACTCCACTGCTAAGTTACGCGGCTAGGGCGCGTTAGATACGCTTGAGCACGATGGAGGTGTTGATACCGCCAAAAGCAAAGTTGTTGGTGACGATGAGATCGGTATCAATCAGACGCTTTTCCCCTACGATGTAGTCGAGGTCGCCGCACTCGGGATCGACATTCTTGAGGTTTAAGGTTGGGTGGAACCAACCCTCGTGCATCATTTTAATGGCAGTGAGCGCCTCAACCGCGCCACAAGCGCCTAAGGTGTGGCCAAAGTAGCTTTTGAGTGACGAAATCGGAGTCTTGCTGCCAAAGATGCGCGCGGTAGCGGTGCTCTCGGCTATATCGCCGCGAGTGGTGCCAGTGCCGTGAGCGCTGATGTAACCAATGTCCTGTGGGGAGACTTGTGCTTGCTCTAAGGCCATCCGCACACACTGCTCAATGGTGTCACTATTGGGCTGGGTGATGTGCGAGGCATCGCAATTGGTAGCAAAGCCTAAGATCTCCGCGTAAATCTTGGCACCACGCTCCTTGGCGTGATTGTACTCTTCTAAAATCAGAGTGCCCGCACCCTCGCCGATGACAATGCCGTCGCGGTCGCGATCAAAAGGAGCTGGGGTCAGCTCGGGAGTGCTATTTTTCTGGGTTGTGGCAAAAAGCGTATCAAAGACCGCAGCCTCAGATGGACAGAGCTCTTCTCCGCCACCGGCAATCATCACCTTTTGCAGACCGTATTTGATGCTCTCATAGGCGTAGCCAATGGCTTGGGAGCCAGATGTGCAGGCGCTGGAGGTAGGTATGAGGCGCCCTTTGACCCCAAAGAAGAGTCCAGCATTGACGGCTGTGGTGTGCGGCATCATTTGTAGATAAGTGGTGCTGGTGATATCACCTGTGTCATGCTTGATAAACATCGAGCCAAAGTCACGGGTTGGCTTGGTGCTGCCCGTGCATGAGCCATAGGCAATGCCCGTACTACCATCGCTTACGCACGTAAGAGGTTCGCCTTTATCGTCTAAGAGAGCCGCATCTTGTAAGGCCAGTTCGCTGGCGCGGGTGGCCATTAAAGCAACACGTCCCATGGAGCGGGTCTTCTTGCGCGGGTAGTAATTCGGCACCGCAAAATCAGGCACGGGAGCTCCTAGCTTGGTGCCGAGGCCATTGTATATATCCCAATCATGCATATAGAGCACGGCATTGTGATAGGAAAGCAAGCCTTGCTTGATACTATCCCAGCTTTGCCCAAAGGCGGTCACCGCACCTATTCCTGTTACTACGACGCGTTTCACAGCAATCCTCCGTTAATCGCAATTACCTGCCGTGTGACATAGGCAGATTCATCTGACATCAGGTAAGACACTAAACCAGCCACTTCCTCGACCTTGCCCATGCGCCGCAGTGCAATAAGCTTCATGGCCTCACTTCTAACCGTGTCATCAAGTGCGGTCATATCAGTCTCAATGAGCCCTGGGGCTACTGCATTGACCGTAATCTGGCGCTTGCCCAGTTCCAAGGCCAAAGACTTGGCGGCAGCAATTAGTCCTGCTTTGGAAGCGGCATAATTGGTTTGGCCACGATTACCTGCGATGCCAGAGACCGAGGACATCACAATAATGCGCCCGCCAGCGCGCAGCCTGATCATGGGCATGATCAAGGGATTGATCACGTTGTAAAAGGAGTTGAGGTTGGTGTTGATCACCTCATACCAGTTCTCGGCACTCATGCTGGGAAAGGCATCATCACGCGTGATACCGGCGTTGCTCACCACTCCATAAAAGGCGCCATGAGCATTAACTTCAGATTCAAGCTGCGCCTGACACTGCTGGGTGTCTGCAACATCAAAGCAGATGATGGAGCCAGATCCTCCTTGCGCAAGGATTTGCTCTAAGGTGTCGTTGGCACCTTGGGCATCATGTCCATAGTGCACCACTACAAAAAAGCCATCGCGAGCTAAGCGCAAGGCTACGCCCTTGCCTATGCCGCGACTGGCGCCGGTGACGAGAACACGGCGCTTGGTATTAGCTTCTGCCATTGGTTTTAACTCTGTCCTTTACTGACTTCGAGGAGTTGAGGCTGATTTTTCTCAAACCGTTAAGATACGGCTTTTACCTTAAAGTGGATATACTGCCGACTAACCCTCAAGGGTAAGGCGCTAGCCTTAAAGCTGGAGATGCCCCCATCTCAAGCTTCAATGTGGTGGCTATCATTTAGGAGAGTACAGTAGAAACAGCTTATTTATCAGGAAAAATAAATGCGAGCCAACTGCCAGATGTCAGCTTTACTTAATTGAAGCCTAATTTACGCTCAAGGTTAGCATCAAACTGGCACAGGCTGAGCCGCCCCGTGGCTAAAGTGTTGGGGCCTTGGGTGATACTGCCTTCAAAGGAGGCGTAATTGCGCTCTTGCATCAGCATGCTCATGGTGATGTTAAGTGGCTCAGTGGAACATAAGTGAAAGAATGCGGCGCTGGCAACATAAGCGCGTACTGATAAAATCAAGCCGCCGTGGGCGGCAGCACGTCCTGCGCACTTATCGTGGTAGCCTGACCAGATGCCCACTGTTTGCGCCATGAGCTCAATGCCAAGGTAGGAAGGCAAGCCTTGGGGCGTAAAGAATGGATGGAGCAGTGACGAATCAAGCGCCACGCTACAGCTTACGCTTTCAGCGGTAACCTCATTTACCTGCTCGATGAGCAGCATGGGGCTACGATGGAAGAGATACTCTTGAGGGCTAAGATAGCTCATGGGCTCCTCCTAAGCGCAAAATCAGTGAAGTGTTATTACCGCCAAAAGCAAAGGCATTGGTCATGACGAATTCGTTTTGCAGGTGCTGCCCAGTGGTGGTGATAAGGCCAAACTCTGGCAGCGCTGGGTCTAAGTGGTTGAGGCTAAAGTCCTGCGGCACCAAGGGCAGATTTTCCTCTAAGGTCAGGGCGCATAAGCACAGCTCGACAATGCCTGAGGCCCCGAGAGTATGGCCTGTTAAGTACTTGGTGGACGAGCACGGCGTCTTTGTACCGAAGACGCGTTGCATTACAGTGGCTTCGGCCTTGTCATTCATGACCGAAGCGGTGCCGTGCAAATTGACATAGGCGATGTCGCAAGGGCTTAGTCCGGCTTGCTCTAAAGCCATACGCATGGCCGCCTCAGCGCCCTTGCCCTCAGGCTCAGGGGCGGAGACATGGTAGGCATCGCTGGATTCGCCAGAGCCAACTAGACTTAAGCCCTGCGTGCGATCACGGGTGATGAGTATGAGACCTGCACCTTCGCCAATGGTGATGCCCTTGCGCTCAGAGGCAAAGGGAGCACAGAGCTCATCTGAGACCAGCTCTAAGGCCTTAAAGCCATTGATAGGCATGCGGCACAGGGTATCGGCTCCGCCGCAAAGCACCGCATCACATAAGCCACTTTGCAGCATTCTCATACCAGAGATAACAGCACGTGAGCTTGACGAGCAAGCGGTTGATACCGTGTAGGCTGGCCCTGTAGTCTGCAGATAGAGCTGTAAAAAGCGTGAGGGGTCACCCAGCTCCTGCATGGGGTAGCGCCAACGCGCAAAGCTGGGGGCAGACACCTTGTGATCGGCCTCATCAAGACCAGAGGTTGAGGTACCCATGACAATACCAAAGCGATCTTTGCCCACTTGATCGATGGTAGAGGTGATGTCTGCTGCGATTTCTTGCAGGCAAGAGAGTAAGAGCTGATTGTTGCGGCTATTGTGGGCGGCCAGTTCTGGCGCAATGGAGGGCAAGGGGCCATCTACACCACCTAACATCAGCTTTCCTGTCGGCAGAAAGCCTGCACGCTCATACATATAGGGAGCGTGGAGCGCTTGGAGATTCTGCGCAATTTGCGCGCGGGTGCGCCCTAGAGCACAGTGGCAGGCATAGGACTTAATAGCAAGGGGCTGCAAGACAATACTCCTCGGGCTTAGAGAGTGGTAATTTCAATGACATAGCCAAAGATCTTATGTTCGACGCGCGTGGCGTAACGTGTGGCATTGCCCGTGGTGGGGGTAAAGTGCACTTGCTCTATCACTTGACCATTTGGATCTTTTATAGTGCGTAAGGCGCCGTTATCCACAAGGCTAAAGCCTGACGGCAGCACCGCCGCAATATTCTCTTGTGGTAAGAGTCCTAAGAAGATATCAAAGAGTACTTGCGCGGCAGGTGGCAGTTGGGCGATGGGAACATGAGTGGTGACCGTAACTGTTCCATCCTGATAATTGGCATCCACGAGGCGAATTCCTAGCGGGCTTAACACCGCAAGCTGTAAGCTGGTGCCTTGGCCTTCTAAGATGACTAAGACTTTCTCTTGCCGTCCTTGGTAGTGGATGGTTAAAAGCTGCTCTTGGCTGAGAGGAGTGGTCAGCTCCATGCGCGGCAAGGCAATGCTCTGCTCTGGGGTGAGGTGGACGCTAGTGGGGGCGGGATTAGTGCTCGCACAGCCTGTGCATACGAGGAGCGCCGCGCACAGAGCAAGTTTAAGATTCATCGTGAGCTCCTAGTTTTATTAAGAGGGGCGCTAAGATAAAGGCGCAGCTTAAGCCACAGACCAAAGTCACACCAAAGGAGCGAATGACAGCGGTATGGGAAAAAACGAGGACGCCTAAAGTGAGCAAGGTGGTAAGCATGGCCAGCGTTACCGCCAGCATGGTGGTGTCCGCAGCCGCCGCTGTCTTGGTAAAAAAGAGGGCATAGTTAAGCCCAATACCGAGGACTAAGACCAAAGAGAGCAGCGAGAAAAAGGTAAACGCAAAGCCCAAAAGAGAGGAGGCGCCTACCGCAAATACTAAGGAGATGAGGGCTGGCATCAGCTCAAACAAGCCTTGCTTGAGACCTTTAGCCACGACAAAGCCCAAGGTGATGACCAATACAGCCCCAAACAAAGCCCAAGATATAACCTCGCGATAGAAGGCAAAGAGCTCGTCAAAGGCCGCTTTGCGATCAATCAGGGCAATCTGGGCTGTGGCAGTGGTGGTAGTGATAGTGGTAACGGTAGCGATGTCGGTAGCGCTAGCGGTGGCAGTAGCGGTTGAGGTAGAGGTGGCGGTGTCGGTAGCAGTGGCTGTGCTGGCCATGGTGGTGCTGGTTGGGGCCTGCAAGGCGGCATTGACTTGCTGCTCTAAGGTGGCGCCGTCGGTGATGTCGTGCAAGGCGATCAAGATGCCCCACATGCCATCCTGCTCTAAACACAAGAGCTCAAATCCCAACGCTAGTGGGGAGTGAAGATAGTCCTCAAGGCTAAGCACGCTATCGGGATAGGCCGTTAGCTCTTGTTCTAATCCCGCTGCGCGCAACTCCGTGGCAAGTTGCGGCAAGGCCGCATTCAGAGCAGCACTTTGCTCAAGCTGTGTTTGGGCGCTGGTAAGAGGCATGGTCTGGTAGGAGCTAATAAGACCATCTTGCTGCGCCTTATTTAGAACAGGGCGTATTTGCTCAAGACCACTGAGAACTTGCGCGGAGCTAGGGGCAAAGACACAGAGCCACTTTTGCTCAGGCGATTGGCCAGTAAGTGCAGTGATACGCTGATCGGCAGCTAAAAGTTGCTCTGGTAATTGCTGAAAGGCAGAGACATCATCTTGCGCCTGAAAACGGGTTAGTCCTATTGCTCCTAGCGCCAGCAGGATAAGGGGCAAAGCGTTGCGGCGTAGACGGCGCTGCGTGTAGAAGTTAATGCAGCGTTGCAGAAGCTTACGCCCCTGTAAAGGACGTGGCTTTAAATAAGTGGCTAAGATCGGGTGTAGGCATAAGACTGTAAGACAAGCGCCACTGAGGCCAAAGACGGCAAAAACCGCCATTTGCCTGATGCCAGGAAAAGGAGCTACGGCTAAAGCGGCATAAGAAATTAAGGTCGCAACTAAGGCCCAAAGAATAGCTGGCTGCACCTGCTGCAGGGTGTCAAGAGGGGACTTACTTGGTGGCGCGGCCAGGCGCGCGGTTAAATAGTACAGCGAATAGTCGACCGATACGCCCACAATGCTCACCGCTAAGGTCAAGGTGATGAGGTGAATCCCGCCAAAGATGATGATAGTAGCGGCAAGAGCTGTTAAGGCGCCTGTAGCTGAAGAAATGAGCACTAATGCTACCGGCAGAGGGGAGCGAAAGATCGCCATGATCAGGGCTAATACGAGGCATACCGTAATTGAGCCTAAGAGCGTGACATCATGCTGGGCTTGCTGTGCTGCTGCATGGCTATAGAATACAGTGCCCCGTGTCAGTAAGGTCAGTCCTTGATCCTGATATTCTTGGGTCAGATGCTGAAAAAAGTTGGCAATTTGGGCATTAGCATCTAAGGAAAAGGCGGCATGCTTGAGTTCTGCGCGGATAAAGTAATAGCTGTTGCCGTGCTCATCTTGCGCTTGCAAGAAGCCGTCTTGGAGATGTAACTTGCTGTGGTTGTTATTGAGCTGCGCAAGTTGAAAGTTGCGCACGACCAAGAAAGGATCGTTGATGATTTCGGCGGCACTAACGCCCGCAAAAGGCGAAAAGAGCTGAGCGAGCACATATCTGTTGCGCGTGCCTTGCTTAAGTGCGGCTAAGAGGTCTGAGGTGACAAAGGCATGGCGGTACTGGTAGAGAGTTTGGGCATAGGCACGCAGCAAGTCTGCGCTTAACTCTCCTTGTACCTGCGCAAAATAAGAGCTGGCCTCAAGCTCATGGCTTAAGGCACGAGCCTCAGTCACGCTAACTTGAGGACCTCCTAAGACCACAATGACTTGGCGCTCGAGGCGCTCTAAGAGCCCTGATTCTAAGGCCTGCGGTAAAGCTTTAACGCTGTGGTGAGGCAGCATCGAGAGCACCGAAGCGTCAAAACGGGTGCTGGGCCAGCGCCACAAGAGCAGAGCAGCGGCGATGGTCAGCACTAAGAAGTAAAGGCTCAGGCGGGCTGTCTTATCAGTGAGCAAAGAGCTGTGCCTCCGTAGCACTTAAAGGCTTGATCGCAGGGTCAAACGCCGAGAAGACAATGTGGGTACTATCACCGGCCTTGTCATGTAAGGTCACCTGTTCCACGTAAGAGCTGCCGTGAAGCTCAATGTTGTGAAAGATCAGGTTGATAGGCTCTTGGCGGGGCGTTAAAGTCAGTTGCCATGACTGCGCGGTGCCGCGCAGCTCTAAGGTAAAGTATTGCTCTAAGGTGCTGAGGTCACCGGCAAAGAGGGACTTGAGCATGTGAGCAAAGGACGACAGCTGAGGATTATTATTGGAGCTTAAGGCTTTAAGACCTGAACCATCGTCTACGAGAATGCCTCGCTTATCGATCACCACGTTTTGGACAAAGGGGGTGTTTTGGCGCCACAAAATGCCATGATCACGGCTGATAAGCAGAGTTCCCTCGGCCTTTAAGGTACGGTTAAAGCCCGTCATAGTGCGCTCTTGCGCAAAGTGCGCACGCAGCTCTTGAGGCGTGGCAAGCTGGGCGGTGAGCTGAGTTAAATTGAGGTCAGCGCTGGCGCTACTTACAAGGCATAGGCTCAACAGCAAGCAGCACAGCGCAGAGCGCAGCAAGGAAAACGGCAAGGAAAGGAGGAGTAGGAGGTACTGCATTAGTGTTTTACCTGCGAGTCAAGATGCTGCGCAATGCGCTCTTTGATGAGGTCGGGAAGAGTAAAGAGCAATTCGTTGGTGTTAAGGTCAATGGCGGCATGCTGGGTGTAGCCCGTGGTCATAGTGGTGCCGTTGCGATCTTTGATCTCAAAGTCAAAGCGCAGGTAGTTCTCATAGTCGCTGATAGCAGCGTAGATCTTGATGGGCTCTTGAAAGGTCAGCATCTTGCGATAGCGGCAAAAGCTTTTGATCACAGGCAGCCCCACATGGTGCTCGTGCGCGAGGGTGACAATGCTGAGGTCAAGGCGTGCTAGCAGCTGATCGCGCGCAAACTCGAAGTACTTAAAGTAGTTGCCATGCCAGACGATACCGGCCATGTCGTTATCGTGGAAGGGGATCGTATAGTCCACGCAGGTGAGAAGAAGCTTGGTCTTAGCCATGGGTGGTTGTGGTGGTTCCTTGCTGCCAAAAGTCAAAGAAGTTAAACCAATCGTAAGGATGGGTGAGAGCGTGCTGCTCGAGAAGTTGCGCAAAGTCTTGAGCGAGGGCTTGGATAAAGGCTTGACGCTCAGCGCGGGCAACCTTGACCGCAGAGCGCAGTTCGTGGGCGTAGATCACGCGCCTTGTCCCCTCACGCAGTGCAAACATGGCCATGACGGGACATTTGAGCAAGGTGGCGAGGATAAAGGGCCCTTGGGCCAAGGGGGCCTTTTGTCCCATAAAATCGACCTCAAGGACGCGGTGGGTGGCGGAGTTGGCTTGAGGCACGGCTAAGCGGTCGGCGGCTATAGCGATGAGTTCGCCGCGCTCTAAGCGCTCCTTAAGGTCTATCATCAGCTCCGGCCCAAAGTCCTTGAGAGCAATCAAGTTGAGCGTACTGTTGGGGGCGAAGGCCTGCATGATGGCTGTAAAGCGCTGGGCGTTTTCATGGAAGACCAAGGCGGTCACAGGGCGCATCTTGCCCGTTGCCACCAAGGCGCGGCACAGCTCGATATCGCCCAAATGCGAGACGAGGAGCAAGCGCCCCTGCTTTGGAGGAAAGGACAGCACCTGCTCACTTCTGGGGGCAAAGACTGCTTCGTGGCCGAGCTTGATATCGCCTTGCCATGAGGCGACCTTATCAAGCAAGGTTAGGCCAAAGTTGTAAAAATGCTTAAAGACCGAAGGATCGCGCAGATCGGTCATGCCTAAGGCGCGGCGGCGTTTACGCACTAAGCTTAAGAATTGAGCAGAGGCGGCGCGCTGGGGCTTGGCAGTACAGTAAAAGACGGCGATCACGGGATAGAGCAAGAGGGTAAAAGCCCACATGCCGAGGAGTTTGTAGACCCAAATCATAATGCGCATGCCCCAAAGGCCAAGGCGTTCAGGCTCTTGTGCCCAGTGGGTGGCTGCTGCCTCCTGCTGCTGCGCGCCAGTAGTCCCCTGCTGCTGAGCCACAGTCGCTACGCGCGGCAGCTGCTGCCTTTCAGCAGTGGCGCCCTGCTTCGCGGTGCGCTTAAAGGGCATGGTGATAAGGCGCCAAAGTCCCGTGGCCACAAGCCGAGTGTGCATCAGGGAGATCTTGACGTTGTCCTGAAACAGGCGAAAGTTGGAGTGACCATCTTGAGGGTAGCTAACTTTCACTGGGACAAAGCGTACCGGATGGCCCTGCCAATAAAGGCGCACCATGACTTCGGTGTCATAGTCCATATAATGGCCACTCAGGCGTGACTGGGTCAGGCTGTCGGGCAGGGGGTAGATGCGCATACCACACATACTGTCCTTGATGTCAAAGGACATGGTCTCCACCCAGACCCAAAAGTGGGTGATATAGCGGCCCAGCAGACGCCCTGTGGGGATAGAGTCATCGTATTGCGGTAGGCCAGAGATCAGGGCCTGAGGTTCTTGGGCAGAGAGCTTGAGCATCTGCGGCAGGGCGGTAACATCATGCTGGCCGTCTGCATCAATTTGAATGACGTGGCTCAAAGCAAGCTCTTGGGCTTTAGTCATACCCGTAACCATGGCTACGCCCTTGCCGCGATTGGTCTCATGGCGCAGGAGAGTAACTTGGGGATAGGGCGCAATAGCCTGCGCTAGCAAATCTTGCTCGGCTGCATCATTGCCATCATCGACCACGATGAGAGGAAAGCCAAAGGGAGCAAGTTGCGCCAGTACTGTACCGAGCACTGTGCCGTGGCGATAGCAGGGGATGATAAAGCCGTAAGATAAAGTGTTCATGAGCCATCCTGACCGCAGGCCTGCTCTAAGGTGATATGGCCACTTGAGGCCATGATTTCATGGTGAGCGTGCAGCACGTAGTAGGTGAAACTAAGCTTGGTGCCGACACGTTTGAGCTCTAAGCGCACCTGATCGTGGGGCCGGAGCACATGGGTAAATTTCATGGCCGGAGCGCCAACAAATTGCAGCTGGGGCTCCAGCTCATGGACGCAGTCCATTAAGAGCTTAAGCTGCGCGACCGCTGGGAGGATAGGCATCTGAGGGAAGTGGCCCTGAAAGTAGAGCAGGTTGGGCTCTAAGCTAAAGTGAAACGTCGCTTGCCCGGCACTCTGCCAATGGGTGCGCTCGACGGTAAAAGCAACTGTGTGGTGCATAGGAATGAGTAATCCAATAATTGATGGATTTTTCATGAGCGCGGATGTAGAGCGCAGGGGCAGCACTAACCACCAGATAAAAGGCTCAGAGGAGCCAAAGCCTATCTGGAGATAGGGGCGTGCTTGCTCAAAAGGTCATCACTTATGAAGTCAGTCGCTCCATAGCTTCTCCCCTGTGGTGCGTGACATAAGCTCATGACGTGCGTGTAAAGAGCGCAAGGCGTGTGAGCCATAGCTCATGGCGTGTGTGCAAAGAGCGCATGGAGAGCGCGCATATCGCGTTTGCCCATGGCATTTTCAGGGATAGCTGCGACCTTAAGCAGAATGCGTGGGAGCGCATGGGGCTCGAGCACATGCGCCAGCTTTTGGCGAAAGAACAAGTATTGCGCGCCCGTGATGAGGCCTTGGGAGCCATCAGTTACCACCACCGCCGCTGCGATAAACTCACGCTCGTTACGTGTCACCACAGTGGCTGCTGCGGCCTTAACTGCAGGGAGCGTCATAAGGGCTGCTTCGATGGCTGTAAGAGAGAGGCGTTTTTCTGCGATTTTGACAATGCGGTCGCGGCGTCCTAAGAGCTTGATGGTATGGGCTGGGCCGAGCTCGACGCGATCGTCAAGACTTAAGGTTTTAGCCACATGCGCAGAGTGTACCGTGACTTGCTCCGAGGTAACTTCCATGGAGACATCAGGGAAGAGGTTAAAGGGCAAGTCATCGCTTAGGGCTTGGCGCCATGCCATGACGCCTGCTTCGGTACTGCCATAAATCTCAGTTGGGGTAACGCCACACCATGAGCTAAGACGCAAGCGGTACTGACTAGAGAGCGGGCCACCAGCTAAGATAATGGCATTGAGCTGGGGGCTAGTCAGCTTAAAGTCAAGGCGCTTGAGAAAAGCAGGTGAGGAGAGCAAGACATAGTCGTGCGGTGGCAGCGCGGCTAACTCCTCGCTATAGTGAATCTGAGGCAAATACAGCGGCGTCTGGGTGCTCCATGGTAAAAACACGCTAAAGGTTAGGCCATACATGTGGTAGGGAAAGACGGTGGAGATGAGCGTGGCACCATGGAGCTTATTGCCAAAAAACTCCGCTAGCACTTGTGCCTCTGCTTCCATTTCCCCTACTGTTTTAAGTACGCACTTTGGGGTGCCGGTACTGCCTGAGGTATAGAGCTCAAAAGTGTCCTCTGGGGCAATGTTCTTTAGATCTTGCACCACCTGCTCCGCTTGCTGTTCCAGCGCCTCTGGCTCCTCTGGCATCACAGGCATCGCGTGCACCACCTGTTCCGCTGGCGCCTCTGGCATCACTGGCACCGCTTGCAGCGCAGCAGCCTGAGATGCATGCTCGCAGGAGGTGATAGCGCAGCACTTAAGCTGAGATGTAGTGAGTGCGGGCAGGTCGGTGAGCACAAGGTCAAAGAGCTCTTGTTGTTGCAGCAGCAAGCTTTCATTGTGATGCCCTAAGATCACGGGGCGGCACTTGAGGCTTAAAACCGCGATAAAGGCCAGCGCAAAGAGATAAGGACATTCAATCACTAAAGCCACACGTTTTGCTTGCTGTGCCGCTAGCAGCTGCCTCAGGTAAGCGATGCTGGATACCGCGTCAGGGGTGGTGAAGGTGCGCTCTTGGTTGTAGGCAATGATGCGCTGCTCCTTGAACCAAGTGGCAAGAGCGATTTGCTGGTTCTGAGCTTCTTGGCTGCGCTCCTTAGTCTGCAGACGGCGGCGCAGTAGATATTCAACACCAAACATCAGCCCCATGGCTCCATATGAGAGAAGGCCATTCCACCACGTCCATATTTGGATATCGCCGCGAAGTGCAGTGAGCGTCGCGATAGTGCCATTGCAGATAAAAAAGAGGCACCACGCTTGAGTGACCTTACGGGTATAGAGGACAGCCCGCGCACTTAAGTGGGGATCTTGTAGCCGCGCGAGGCGCTCGACCAGACTGTGCTCACTTGTAAGTGACGCGGCAAAGACCACCAGCAGGGTGAGGTTAACGGCCACTGGGTAATAGAGCATAAAGCCGATGGTGCTAAAGCCTAGGGATAAGAGGCTAAGCACCACGGCCAAGGCGGCGATGGCAAGACCGGCGCGCACTAGAGATAGAGGCCGCTGCCGCTGGTGTCCGCGAGAGTGTAGACGCCTGTTGGTACGCCAGATCAGCACGACACGCACCCCCATGATCAGAGCGATGAGCGGTAGCACATAGCCTAAGAGATCGGCGGTGTAAGAGACAAAGATGATAAGCGGCCACAGCGCAGTCACGAGCGTGGTGACAAGCGTAGAGATGACCTTGAGAGTACGGCCCATTACTTAGGACTTAGTCGTGGGTGATCTTAAAGACCACTTCGACCACATCATTGATGGTACGCACGGTTTTAAATTGCTCGGGCGAGAACTTTTTGCCGGTCTTCTTTTGCAGATAGACCACCATATCGATGGCGTCGATGCTGTCTAAATCAAGATCGGTAAAGAGGTTGGCCTCTAGGGTAATTTGCTCGGGCTCAAGCTCGAACTGATTGACCAGCATGGTCTTGATTTCGGCAAAAATCTCATCCTTTTCCATACAAATCTCTGACTGATGACAGGTGGAGCTAAGGGGTGGAGGCAATGATGGCATCATTGCAGTGAGCGAATGAAGTCAGCTAAGGTCTGTACCGAGTAGAAGTGGGCGCGCAGCTGTTCATTTTCCGCTGAGAGCGTGACGCCGAAGGTGTTCTTGACGGCAAGGCCGAGCTCTAAGGCATCGATTGAGTCAAGGCCAACTCCATCAGGGCTAAACAAGCCAGCCTCGGTGGGGATATCAGCGGTGGTCATACCCTCAAGGTTCAAGGTGTCAATGATCAGCTGTTTGATTTGCTCCTCAAGTTCCATAAGTGAAGTTTCCCTTACTTGCTGTTTTCATGATTGCAGTTAACCGATGATTGAGCCGACGCGTGCGTCGTGCGGCCGATAGCGGCTCGGCGTCTGGTGGTGGCACTGCCTCCAGCGCTGCTTCCGGTGCTGCCTCTGGCACAACCTCCAGTGCTGCTTCCGGAGCTGCCTCTGGCACAACCTCAAGCGCTTCTTCTGGCACTGCCTCCGGCACCGCAGCTGGCTCTGTCTTTGGCACTGCCTCCGTCATCTCAGCCCGCGCCGCAGCTGACGCCGCTTGCTTGAGCGGGGATAGTGCCGTACAGGTAGAGACAGTGGTAGTGGCAGTGGCGGGAACGTCATAAAGACGCTCGCCTACACGCAACACATATTGTGGACAGGCTTTAGGTACGTGGTACCAGCGCTTTTCCTTGGAGAGAAATTCGGTGCTTAAGCTGATGGTGATCACTTGTAAGGGGTGCCCCGAGTGCACGGCGAGGGCAGCGGCACCACGCCGTAAGCGCAACTCACACTGCCGTGAGGTGCGGGTGCCCTCAGGGAAGATGAGCAAGTTCTCGCCTTGAGCAAGGGAGGCGCTGCCTTGTTGCAAAAAGCCCTCGGGATCATCGTTAGCAAGATAGCCAGCAGCTTTGATGATGCCGCGCAAGAAGAAATTGTGCTTGAGCTGTTCTTTGACCACACAGTTGAGGTGTTTGAGGCGCGAGGCGATTAACACATAGTCGATGAGACTGGGATGGTTGGCTACGAGGATCAGACCAGCGCTGCTATCAAGACGCTCAAAGTGCTCAAAGCGCACCTTGATCAGGTGCAGCGCACAGAGCAGAAAGATAAAGCCGCGAAAGGTGTAGCAGATGCTGGTGCGAGCGTAGATTTGGCGCTTTTTGGGGTTATGTACCACCACATTTAGCAGGTGAAACCACACAAAAGAGAGCGCCAAGGCTCCCAGATTGAATAAGATAAAGCACAAAGGCGTGAGGATGGCCCGATAGATGGTGTACATAGTCAGGCCCAATTAACCGCTGATGTAAGCTTAAGGTGTAAGTGTTGCCGTGGCAGATTGAGAGTAAACTCACGCTCGCCATTACGCATGGCACGCCATGCAGCAAGGGAAGCGGGGAGAGTAAGATCAGGTTCTTTATCAGGCTTTGCAGGGCCGATGCTGACCTCAAAGCCGCTGCCGCGCCGCAAGAGATAGGCGCTGGCAAATGGCAGGATGAACTCGTGAGCTGCAAGGTGAGGGTGATAGAACTCAGGGACAGCGCCATCGCAGTCCACTACCAGCACTTCTTCATATTGGTCTTGCAACAGGAGATAGGCCTCGGTCAAAGCGGCACTAAAAGACTCATGTGAGGCCGAGACGGCGCTCACGGTGAGCGGGCGTTTGGTCATGATAGTGAGGTTGCCTGGAGCACTGTTGTTTACTGACAGGGTAAAGTCAGTAGGAGAAACGTCACGCTGCTGCGCTAAGGCGGTAAGGATGCGGTGATTTCGCTCGAGCTCTGAGTGGTGGCTGGAGTAAACCAAGGCCTGAGTATTATCTCCTAACAGCTGCAAGGCGCAATCTAAAGCCATACGTTCACCAGTGGTGAGGCGCCGCGCCATCATCATGGGGATACGGTTGCTCTTAGGAGCGGGTAAAAGGGGGTTAACGAGCCCAGTAGAGAGAAAGTCAGCGCAGCCTGCGGCAAAGCCTAGGGTTTGCGCGGTGGCGGCTACCAGTTCACAGGAAAAGTGATAGCTCATGGCTTCTCCATCCATCCAGCCTATCCTAGGCCTTGTGGCACAAAAGCAAGGTGTGGCCTAAGCCGAGATTGTCGTGGCGGGCGTGAAGCTTAAAGCCTGCTTTTTCTACTAAGGCGATAAAGTCTGAGGAGCGGTAGAAACGGCTATTGCCATTGGCAAGAGCGGTAAAGTACAGTGAAGTGGCGTTAAGAGCCAAAGCGGCGGCCGCAAAGCGCTGGGCATCAGGAAAGAGCTCGAGGATGCACAAAGTGCCAGTTTCAGGGAGAGCGGCATGGACGCGTTTTAAGATGGCCACAATTTCTTCAGGGGCGAAGCAATCGAGGAATTGGCTCATCCACCAGAGGTCGGCGCCGCGAGGAAAAGGCTTGTCCTCTAAGACATTGACCGCAGCAAAGGAGAGGCGTGAAGCAAAAGATTGATCCTGCTCACAGTGGTTGCGCTCCTGTTGGGATAGCTCCCTTTGTGCCAGCTCAATTTGCTCTTTGAGGTCGACGATGGTGACTTGCACCTCAGGAAAGGCGTGAAGAGCGGCTTGCGCAAAGCGGCCAGTATTGCCGCCCACATCGAAGATATGGCGAGGGTTGAGTGCAGAGATGAGACGTAGTGCGGGAGCGAAAGCGGCGTCGGAATAAAAGTGATCGTAGGTAAACCAGCTACTGCGTGCTGGTTCCGGCAACGAGGATAAGTGCGGATATATGAGACCATCATCAAAGCCAAAGACCTTAAGGCCTTCTGCGCGTCCTGCCTTTAAGGAGGCCTCGAGCTGATCTAAGGCTTGATAGCACACATCCTCGGTGAAATCGAGGTTGATGGAGCACATGCGATCATCAAGCAAAAAGGAGCCAGTTTTGGTCAGACTAAAGCGTCCTTGGTCATCCTCAATGACCATGCGCCCCGAAAGGCCCATATCAAGCAGCACCCCCACAGCATAGGCAGATAGCCCTGTTTGCTGGGCCAGCTCAGCTGTAGTCAAACCTGAAGTGTGGTGTGCTGCTTTAAGGGCAGCAAAGATTCCCAAGCGCTTGAGCAGCACGGCGCTTTTAAAGAGCATAGGGGCAAAGCAGATGGTCTGAGCCCACGAGATAGCCTCCAGAGCTGTGGCGTCATCTTTGTCGTAACCGAACATGGTGGCAACTACTCCGACCAAGGAAGAAAAGAGTCTGCGCCACAAGCATGGTCGCAAGAACAGTTATCTGCAATGGATGAAATCCATTTACAGTTGCAGCAAGCAAAGGCGCTCAAGCATTTTGGTGGTGCTGCATGCTTGGGAGAGAGCAGATACAGCTCAAGCGGCAGAGCAGAAGAGAAGCACAAAGGGCTCTGTTGTGCTGACAGGCTCAAGCCCGCTAAGCGGGCTCAAGCTTGCTGATCAGGGAGGATCTTGGGGGAGTGCTAGTGTTAGCGTGCACTCGCTTGCAACAGACCAATGTCGATGTCATGCTTGAGGTTATTAACCCAGCGGTTGTAGTTGCGGTGGATGGTGCCCTCGGTTGGGTTGTACTCCATATTGGTCGAGGAGACGTAAGAGATTTCGTAGTTGCTGCGAGTGTAGGAGATATTGACTTTGATGGAGTGGCCACGGGCAATGTAAGTAGCCTCATAGCTATTGTTGCCGAGATCCTTGAGGATCCAGTCACGTTTAGCAGCGGCGTCTTTGATGCTTTGCTGCACTTCAGCAGTGGTGACATCACTTGGAATCATGCCACTGTATTGGAGCATATTGGTGGTAGAGAAGCAAGAAGTCACACTTAACATCATAAAGATGCCAACACATAAGGTGGTGAGAAACGACTTTTTCATAGCAATAGATCGCAGCAAAGCTTAGGTGCGAAGCAGCAAAAGATACCACCAGACACGCATCGTGCTCAGCCACGTAAGTTCCTTAAT
The DNA here is from genome assembly GCA_018884035.1 of Candidatus Anaerobiospirillum pullicola. GTDB lineage: Bacteria > Pseudomonadota > Gammaproteobacteria > Enterobacterales > Succinivibrionaceae > Anaerobiospirillum > Anaerobiospirillum pullicola. The sequence continues at coordinate 17,601 of JAHLFE010000186.1, read as the reverse complement.
TGGTGGAAAATGAAACTACTTTTGAGCGTAAAAGGCAGCCAAGTCTCTTTGGCTAAAAAAACACGCTTGAGAGCAGATACAATTTACTGACATTTTAGCCGAATCAGTATGTTATGGCGCTGGGCAAACGAAAAAAAGGCTTTCCTCAGAATGGGGATATCTGCCTATGAACCTGCCATAGCCGACTAAGATCAAATCTGTGCACAGTAGCAAGTAGCCTTGGCACTGCCTTCTCTGCTCACCACAAGCTTGGGGGTGATCAGATTTGGTGCGTGCTGGTGTTTCCCTTAAAAGTGAGCACAGCTACTTGTCATTAACACCATATTGCATTTCAGCACAGAGTAGGCGGCGCCTTGCTGCCCATACTCCAAGTAAAAAGATGATGTTTATCAGCGCCATCTCTAAGAGTTGGCTATAGCAACGACCCCATCGCTGCATTCTGATATGTTGTGCTTACTGGCGACCTCAGACCAACGTATAGGTGCATCGCGCTAGCGCTGCTTATAAGACACTTTGTTTTTTTGTTAAAAGCTCGTTTTGGCGCTGCTATGGCGTTTGCGGCTACTTGTATCAGGTTTCTCATCAAGTACTGCTTCTAAGGAACTGCTGACAAAATAACTTATACAGTTGTGCCTATGCGGCTATAGGCTCGCTTATAACGCACCAGTGCCAACGATCACTCGTCTTCGGCTCAACTGCATCCTTAAGAAGAATGATCTCAACAGCAAACAGGGATCATCTTATAGTCAGGGATCTGGGATCAATGCCTTGGGTTTTACAAAATTTTGTCCGAGTTATTTTGTCATCAGTTTCTAAGATAACGCTACCTTTGCAGCCTTTCCCTGCGCACATGGAAGAAAGAAAAGCCATAAATGTGAGCGCACCGTGCATTCTCTACTGCGCAGCTGAGCAACTATTGGCTATAATGATTTTTCCCCCGCATCGTTTTACCCCCATCTTGGCATCAAGGTGTTTCTGGCCGTCTTGACAAGCTGTAGGAGCTGGCAATGGCTAAAATTAGACCTCGTGAACGAGCTGCAATCATCCAGTCACTGCGTGCAGGTGTAACCCCGCGTGTCGGCCTTGAGCATATTCAGGTCGGGCGTGTCAATGAAGTGAAGGCGATGATCGAAGAGCTGGAGCGAGTCTGCCAAGGCGGTAGCTGCTTTAAGATCGTCGTCGGCGATTTTGGTGCCGGTAAAAGCTTCTTCTTACAGCTAGTCCGCTATCTGGCGCTCGAGAAAGGCTTAGTGGTGGTTAATGCCGATTTAGGCCCTGATCGCCGCTTACAGTCCTCAGGTGGTGGACAAGCCCTTTCCCTCTACCAAGAGCTGATGCGCAACATGGCAACCCGTGCCCATCCAGAGGGCAACGCCATGATCCCAGTGGTGGAGAAATTTATTACCACCCAGATTAACGAGGCTGAGGTTACCGGTGCCTCGGTTAGCTCCGTCATTAAAAAGAAGCTGCAGTCTCTTTCAGAGCTGGTGGATGGCTATGACTTTGCTGAGGTCATTGCCAAGTACTACCAAGGCTACGAAGAGGGGAACGACGAGCTCAAGCAAGCGGCTGTACGCTATCTGCGTGGTGAGTATCACACCAAGACCGAAGCCCGTAAGGACTTAGGGGTGCGTAGCATTGTCACCGATAGCTCGGTCTATGACCACTTAAAGCTCATGGCGCGCTTTGTGTGCCAAGCAGGCTATAACGGCCTCTTGGTGAACTTAGATGAGGTCGTCAACCTCTATAAGCTCTCCAGCCCACGCGCCCGCGCCGCCAATTACGAGCAAATCCTGCGTATCCTCAATGATTGCCTGCAAGGCAGCGCGGAGCACATTGGCTTTATGTTTGGTGGCACCAACGATTTCTTGCGTGACACCCGTAAGGGCCTGTACTCCTATGAGGCGCTGCACTCGCGCCTGTCGGAAAACACCTTTGCGCAGATTGCCAATGTGGTTGATTACCACGGGCCGGTGCTGCAACTGGAGAACCTCTCGCCCGAGGAGCTCTTTGTGCTGCTGTGCAACATCCGTAATGTCTTTGCCAATGGTGACAAGGACAAGTACCTGCTGCCAGATGAGGCCTTAGCTGCGTTCTTACGTCACTGCTCGCAGAACATTGGTGAGGCGTACTTTAGAACGCCACGCAATACCATTAAGGCTTTTGTCGACCTGCTTTCAGTGCTGGAGCAAAACCCAGAGATTAAGTGGCAGTCGCTGATTGACAGCGTGCAAGTGGCCAAAGAGACCGATCCGTCTTTAGTGACGATGCCTCAGGGCAACAGCGCGGAGAGCAAGGCCGATGACGATGAGCTCTCCACCTTTAGTCTGTAGTCGGTAGTGCCAAGGTGATTGCCAGCAGAGGTAGTGGGCCTGTGGAGTGATTACTACGGCAGGGCGGGAGCCTGATCGCAGCACAGTTTTTGGGAGGAAGGGGCTCATGTCCGCCGCTGATAGTGAACAGCCGTTAAAGCAGCCAGCAAAGCAGGCACAGCCATTACCAGCGGACGCGCCAGCGACTTCGCAGTCGCAGGCAACGGAGCAAGCTTCCTGTGGCGCTTTAGACCTGCTACGTGCGTTTGAGCAGCAAAAGAAGGCAGCTTTAGCGGATACAGCGGATCCCCCTGCCGCTGCTTCTGCTTCTGCTTATGCTGACGCAGCTGACGCTGATAGTGACGATGGAAAGTTGCGAGAAAACAGTAGCTTTAGTGCCTTACTAAAAGCGGCACGGGCCTCAGGGCAGCGTGAGGATGACGATGCAGCCGCTAGTGTCGACCCTGACGCTGAGGCACAAGGCACGTCGAGCTTTTTAGCGCTGCTCCATGTAGCCACCGGCGGTAGTACCACTACCAAAAATACTGAGGCCGACCCAGCTGCTCCTACTCAGAGTGAGGGTAGTGGTAAGGGTAAGGCGCCACTGGCTGGGCCGCAGCTCAAGGATGGTGCTGCTCCAAGCGCTAAAAGTGACGCTTATGAGGTGGCGGGCTTTGCCTCGCGCTTAGGCGTGGCGCAAAGTGAGCAGCAAGAGGCAATCGCGCGCTTTAAAAAGCTGTGGCCGGATCAAGAGCAGATAACAAGCTCTGTACCGGCAACTACCGCTAAGAGTAAGACATCCAGCGCCACCACGTCAGCGGCCTCAACCAAGTCAGATAATCAGGCGGTGTCTCCTGGGGACAGTGGCTCGCAGGTGGTCGCCGCAGCTGTGAGTGAAGATAACCTCCAAGACTCGCAGTATTACTTACAACAGCTCGACCCGCTGGTTTGTCGCTGGATTGGGCGTCAGGGCTGGCACGACCTGCACCCGATTCAAAAGCTGGCGATTGGGCCGATCCTCGAACATAAGGATGACGTCATTATCTCGGCCTCGACGGCCGCTGGTAAGACGGAAGCTGCCTTTTTACCGGTGCTTACCTACATTCGGCGCAATCAAGAGCACTTAAGTGGCGTGCAGGTGCTGTATATTAGCCCGCTTAAAGCCCTGATTAACGATCAGGCGCGCCGCTTAGCCGATATGGCAGAGAGCCTCGGTATTAAGATCACGCCATGGCATGGTGATGTTGCGGTCAATAAGAAAGCCAATCTCCTCAAGAACCCAGCGGGCATTGTGCTCATTACCCCTGAGTCTCTTGAGTCGCTGCTCATCAATCAAAGCACGATTTTTAAGAAGGCCTTTAAGGATCTGTCCTATATCGTGATTGATGAGTTTCATGCTCTGATGGGCGCGGAGCGTGGCTATCAGCTGCAATCGCAATTACATCGCATTGAGAACCTGATCCAAAAGGTGCCAGTGCGTATCGCTATTTCGGCAACATTTTCTAATGACATTGGCTCGGTAGCGTCCTATCTGCGCGCCAATAACAGCACGATTAATTGCCAGCTGGTGACCTCTAACCAGCACACCACTGCGGCGCTGGCAGTAAAGATCCTCGGCTACCAGATTGCAAAGCTTGAGGTGGCTGAACCACGCCTGCTGCTACCAATGATGCACGATGTGGCCATTGAGGCGGTAGCGCATGATATTTATCGCTTGCTGCGGGGTAAGAACAATCTCGTCTTTACCAACTCCCGTGCAGACACCGAGAAGCTTGCTAATAGCTTAAGTAAGCTCTGTCATAAGGGGCGGGTGCCTAATGAGTTTTTCCCGCACCACGGCTCGCTGTCTAAAGAGCTGCGTGAGACCTTAGAGCATAGACTGCAAGATGGGCGCTTACCGACTACGGCTATATGCACCTCGACGCTGGAGCTGGGTATCGATATCTCAGATGTGCAGTCGATTGCGCAGTTTGCGCCGCCAAGCTCGGTAGCGTCGCTACGCCAGCGCTTAGGCCGTTCGGGACGCCGTGATGGCTGTGCAGTGCTGCGCCTTTTTATCCCCGAGTACGATGCCGCGATTCATCGCTTAGCGACCATGCTGTGCGAGGATACGGTGATCAGCGCGGCGTCGATTAATCTGCTTTTACAGCGCTGGTATGAGCCGCCACTACAGCAGGAGTATGCGTTTTCGACGCTGATTCAGCAGACGTTGTCGGTGATTGCCTCCTATGGCAGCGTGAGTGCAGCTAACCTCTACGAGCTCTTATGTAAGACGGGGCCGTTTGCACTGACCACGCCGCAGATGTATGCACAGCTGTTGCGCTCGCTGGGCTCGTTTGACCTCATTGTGCAGCTACAAGATGGCACCCTGACTCTGGGAGTAGAGGGAGAGCACCTCGTTTCTAATTATGAGTTTTTTGCGGCTTTTAATAACAATCGTGACTACCGCATTGACCATGATGGGCGCACGATTGGCCGCATTCCGCTGCTGGTGGCCCTCAAGGAGGATGACACCTTTTTATTTGCTGGTAAGGCATGGCGCGTCACGTACTTTAATGAGCAGAAGCGCGTGATTGGCGTGAAGCCTAGCCAGAGCAAAGCGACGGGCTTGCCGCTGTCGGGTATGGGCGGCTTGGTACACGATGCGATTCGTGAGGAGATGCTGCGCATTTACCTTACGGGTGAGGTGCCACCTTGCCTTGACCAAAAGGCTTTGCGCAACTTTGAGGAGGGGCGAGAGTGCTTCTTTAACCTCGGTCTTGAACGCAAGGTGCTGGTTGAGGGGCCGATGGGCATTGCGCTGTTCCCTTGGAAGGGAGATCGTATTTTGGATACGGTGGTGCTGATGCTCAATAAGGCTTCGATTGCGGCTAATCGTACCAACTCACATATTGAGTTGGAGTATGCGAGCATGGCGAACTTAAAGTCGGCGGTGACTAGCATCTTGTTTAAGGGTGAGGTTGAGCCAACCGAACTTTTGACCAAGGTGAAGAACCTCGACTGGGAGAAGTTTAACTGTTACCTGCCGCAGGAGCTCAAGTACATCACCTACGCGCATACCCACCTCAATATCCCTGGCGCTTTGGAGTTTTTCCAGAGGCTGATGCGCGAGCTGTAGTTGTATTGCGGGCTGCGTTTACCTCCAGCGTCACCGTCACCAGCGCCGCCACCACTACCACTACCATCACCACCATCACCGCCATCACCGCCAGCGGTGCGCTGCGCTTACAGCCAGCTTAGCAGCCGTCTTAGCGGTGCTTGGCTCCGCATCATCTCGAGGTGAGTACGGTGGATAACAGATACTCCCTCAGATACTACCGCATACACTCCCTCATACTCTTTCTCAGAGTGGCAAGATCTTAACCCTTGTAGGTTGCTTGTTCTTGATAAACACCTCATCCTCGCCGCTTGTTTGAGGTTATTTCCCCAAAGCTTAACAACACCACTTTTTAGGAGACAGCAGCGCTGTAAAGCCTTGCTGTAAAGATGCCATGATCGTAACGCGCCGCAAACATGTGGATGACTCCGCCTTAGTCCCATTCATTGGTGACCCCCTCTTGCGCCAAATCCTCGCCGATCGTGGTGTACAAACTCCACACGACCTCGACACCGAGCTGCAAGGCCTCCTGCGCCCAACTTTCAAAGATATCGATAAAGCCGCAGCTATCATTGCCACTGCCATTATGGAGCAGCAGCATATCCTGATTGCCGGTGATTATGACGTGGATGGCATGACCGGTACCGCCTTAGGACTGCGCTGCTTAAAGGCTTTTGGTCATGACCCAGATCGTGCCCATTTCTATGTGCCATCGCGCTATGAGCATGGCTATGGCCTCAATACAGACGTCATCAAAAAGTTCCAACAAGAGCAAGTCACGCTGGTTATCACCGTCGATAACGGTATCACCGCCCATGAGGCCGTAGCAGCCGCGCATGAAGCGGGGATGAAGGTCGTTATCACTGATCACCACGAGGTGCAAAATACCATTCCTGCTGCCGAGGCCGTGGTCGATCCGAAGCGCCCAGACGATGACTTTGCCTCAAAAAACCTGTGCGGTGTAGGCGTGCTCTTTTACGTCATGAGCAAGGTGCGCTCGACCCTTGTGGAGCATGGCTACTACCCAGACTTTAGTCATGCGCCCAGCATGGGCCAGTTTCTAGACTTAGTCGCCGTCGGTACTATCGGCGATGTTATGGCCTTAGATAACAACAATCGCCGCATTGTCAAAGCCGGTCTCAACCTCATGCGTCAAGGCCGCTGCTGCGTGGGTTTGGTAGCACTCATGATGCATTCCAAGATCGATAGCAATAAGGTCAATACCATTGATTTGGGCTTTAAGATCTGCCCGCGTTTTAATGCGGCGACACGCATTAAGATCGCCACTAATCCAGCGATTGATTTATTGCTGTGCGATGACTTAAATCAGGCGATGCAACTAGCCACGCAGCTGGATTTGTGCAATCGCCGTCGCTTAGATCACGAGCAAGTAATGCTGGCGCGAGCTAACGAGCTCTATGACGACTTAGCGGCCCGTTTTGCCGCCACCGCCGCTGCTGAAGCTCCAATTGCAGCTACCGCTATTCCTGCCGCTGTGGCCGGCTTGTTAGGCACAGGTGACAGTATGATGAGTAGTAGCGTCCCAAGCGCAGAGACAGGGGCTATGGCGGCAGACGATCTGGCACAAGAGGGCCTTGCGGAGCTGGTGCCTGCGGGCCTGAGCACGTCTAACCTTATGGAGCAGGAGCAGGAGCAAGAGCAGGGGCAGGTAACAAGTGATAAGACGCCGCAGCTTGCAGGTGTGGTGCTCTTTGATCCGTGCTTTATGAGTGGCCTTGTGGGCTTAGTGGCTAACCGCTTAAAGGAACGTCTGCACAAGCCGTGTTTTATCTTTAGTGGGGACATGGGCGTGGGCATCGACGGCGGCTTACAGGTGATGCTGGGGGTGAACAGCACGCAGGAGCTGGAGGCGCTAAAGCTGCAAAACCATGGGATGGGGCCGGAGCCTGTGCATGAGTACAACACCTTTTCGGAGGCGTTACGGGCGCAGCTGCAGCATCTCGATCCGGAGACGCATATTGTGGGCTCTGGCCGCTCAGTAGAGGGCCTCGATCTGATGGAGGTGTTTGCCTACATCAAGAGTAAGGCGCCTGATATCATCGTTGCTGGAGGCGGCCATGCGGTTGCTGCGGGCGCCACGATTAAGCTTAAGGACTTACCACAGTTTACGCAGCTGTTTAATGAGGGCTGTGCGCAATGCAATCACGAGGAGCAGGTGGTGGGGGCGATGACGGATGGCGCGTTGCCGGATACGCACCTGTGCTTAGCTTTTGCGCGGGATTTAGAGCAGCTAGGGCCGTGGGGTAAGGAGTTTGAGGAGCCTACTTTTGACGGCGAGTTCCACATTGATAGCTGCAATATTGTCGGTAACCGCCATTTGCGGCTGAAGCTGCGCACGGCGGGACAGCACGTGGTAGAGGCTATTAAGTTTTGGGCGTCGGTGCAGGAGAAGGCTATTTTGCCTGATACCAATGTGCGGGTGATCTACAAGCTGGCAGTCGATCGCTATAACAATAACGAGCGCTTGCAGCTGGTGGTAGATGCCCTTGAGCCGATTTAGGAGAGGCTGCGTCTTAATCAAGGGGAGGCAGCAATCTCTCTTGGTAACAAGTAACAAGGCGCTGTACAGCGCCTAATCCTGCGTGGTTGGTGTGAGCGTCTTGTGGCGCGGCTGCCCCCATGTAGGATGCAGTCACTCAGGATGACTTGGCCATTATGGCCCCTAACCCATACCCACGAACTTAAGCCCTTCATGGTGTCAAGGAGCTCTGGGAGTTTCTTGCTGCAAGTGACGACTCCACTGTTAATCATCTGGAGATGAGCTTCTTAGACCACCCTTAGGGATGATGTTATAGGGCGCAAGGCTTTGTCGACCCACTTGAGGTTCGTGGGTATGCGCCTAACCCAGAGGGTAGTAGGGAGAGCACCTCAGGTGCGCCATAAAGAGCAGCCCTCGTGGTGATTTTTCTCCTGCCAGAAAAACGAAAGCCCGCACGAGTGCGGGCTTTGAGAGTATTAGCAGGAAGAACGAAGAATCATCAGGAAAGCTTAGTTTGTAGCTTGCGCCTGCAGACGACGCTCGCAGTACATCGCCGCGCCAATAATGCCAGCTAAGTTTAAGGTCTCTGCTGGAATCACTCGCGCTTGCTCTAAGTTAATCTGCTCCGAGAACTTCTCGAACTTCTTGGAAGCACCACCGCCTAAAATGAAGAGGTCAGGCTGCACCAAGAACTCAATGCGGCACAGATACTCGTTAAAGCGCTTACCAAACTCCTTCCACTTTAAATCCAGCCGCTCACGAGCCGAATCAGAGCAGTAGCGCTCAGCATCGTCACCATGCAGCAGGATGTGGCCTAACTCAAAGTTTGGCAGTAACTCACCATTGAAGAACATGGCTGTGCCTAAGCCCGTGCCAATGGTCACAATCAGTACCTTACCGCGCTCGTTGCGACCAGCACCAAAGCACATCTCAGCTAAACCAGCCACGTCAGCATCGTTAGCCACAAAGACGTCCGTGCCTAAGGTGTCAGAGAGTAAGGACTCAATTGGTACACGCATCCAGCTTTTGTCGACATTGGCCGCCGTTAAGACCACACCATTAATCACACGAGCTGGGAAACCGCAAGCGATAGGACCCTTGTAGCCAATGGTCTTGACCAGCTCCTTAATGGTCTCGGCCACTGCTTGTGGCGTGGATGGTTGTGGCGTCTTTAAGCGCAGACGCTCCGTAATGAGCGTGCCCTTATTGGTATCAACAATGGCTCCCTTGATGCCGCTACCACCGATGTCTATGCCTAATAGTTCCATCTTCTTAAGGCGCGGCAACCTCAACCACAACATCCCCGCAGTACGGTTGTTGCAGCGGTTTTAGGCAGATGCGCCTCTCCTTTTTTATTGCGAACAGAAAACACAGCGACCGCACAAATGTGGGCGCTTAGCCATTATAAGAAAGAAAGCCATAAGCTAACGTGCTTAAGCGTAGCATTCGTGTTCTTGGTCACAATACTTTGTACGAAAAGTAGCAACACGCGCAGCCTTGAGGCAGCAGTGTCTGCAATAAGGTAGAGCGCAGTCTCCATGAAGTGGCACAGAGACAGCAAGATGCTAAAAGCATCACTGTCACTGGGAAAAGCGCTGGGGCGCGCCCAAGAAAAACTCTGGCAATGTCGGTAGCATCACGCTTTTTTGCTAGAAGTAGGGCAGGGCTGCGCTACAATTGTCTCACTTTGTTTTGTCTTTTTGCCTCTAGAGTGTTTCCTTTACTTGCCTTTCATATCATGTGCGTCAAGGCCGCGTGCAGCTTTTAGGCTGTGCGTGAGGGCACATGTGCACAGCATCAAGTCAAAGCTAGAAGACGCGCGTAGTGAGAAGACGCGCTTAGAGCTGCGCATTGGCCGTGAAAGGAACGCTGCAAGGCAAAGAGCCTAAGGCGACAGTACTCACCACGGGGAAAGACTTCCCTTTGGCAGGAGCAGGCTGTCACAATGAGGTTGCTGTCATGTCCCTACCACACCAAGTCTTTACGACCCAAGAGATTCGCTTTATCGAACAAGAGCACGCGTCCACTAACAACGGTCACTGCTACGACCTCATGGAAAAAGCGGGGCGCGCGGTCTTTGAGGCGATGCGTCAGGTGAACTCTAACCCTAACATGGTGTACGTGTTAGTGGGTAAGGGTAACAATGGTGGCGACGGCTATATTACCGCAGCAGCGCTGTTAAAGCACCGCATTCCATTCCGCCTCTTTGCTGTCGGTGTGCCTCATGTGGATGCCGAGGCCTATACAGCTTTTTCTTACTTTACGCAGTTAGGTGGCCAGATTGAGTACGAGCTACCTGACTTGCAAGAGGAGGCGCAAAACGGCAATAGCCCAGACATCGTTATTGATGCCCTCTTAGGTACGGGCTTAGAGAGCGCACCGCGCGATCCTTTTGGCAAGTGGATCGACTTTATCAACAGCACCAAGGCCTACGTGATCTCGGTGGATATACCCTCGGGCGTTAATGCTGACACTGGTACGGTGTACTCCGATAGCGTTATGGCCAATAAGACCGTGTGTATGCTGGGCTTAAAGCCAGGCCTGCTTACCGGTGATGCCGTCGACTATGTCGGTGAGATCGTGGTCTGTGAGCTGGGGCTTGATGTGAGCTCCTATCACGGCAAGATCGATGCGGACGTGGTGGACGGGGCTTCTTACCTGCCAATCTACCTTTCCAACTACGAAGAGATCATTGCCGACCTGCCAGTGCGCATGCCATCGGCCCATAAGGGGGACGCTGGTAAGGTCTTATTAATCGGTGGCAATAAGGGCTTTGGGGGCGCCATTTCCATTTGTGGCCAAGGAGCGCTGCGCGCCGGTGCGGGCTTAGTAAAGGTCGCAACTGACAAGAGCAATGTCGAGGCGCTTAATGCCTTACGCCCTGAGCTGATGACCGTGGATATGCGCGATAGCCATGCTTTAGCGCAGGCGATTGCGTGGGCTGATGTGATTGCCTTAGGCCCTGGCATGGGCCTCGATCCGGAGAATGAGATTATTATTGAGGACGTGCTCAGTGCAGAGAAGCCAACGGTTATCGATGCAGATGCGCTCAACATTATGGCGCGGGTGGGCCTGAGCTTTTGTAAAAGAGCGATCTTAACGCCGCATCCTGGCGAGGCGGCACGCCTCTTGGGTACGACCATTGATCGCATTAACAATGACCGTTACCATGCGGTGTACGAGCTGCAGCAAAAGTGCGGTGGTGTGGTCTTACTTAAGGGGGCGGGCACCTTAATTTGCGATGGCAAGAGCATTGTGGTGATTCAAGAGGGCTCGCCTGCAATGGCCTCAGGCGGCATGGGCGACCTCTTAACGGGTATCATTGCGGCCTTAAAGGCACAGGGTCTGTCGCAGACCTCGGCTACTTTAGCCGGTGCTTGCATTCATGGTCGTGCAGGCTATCTCTCAGGTGAGTTTGCTGGGGTGATTGGTACAGTGGCTTTAGACTTGCTGCCTTTTATTCGCATTCTGGTAAACAAGCGTCCCGGCCTCGTGGAGCAGCTCAATCACATCCAACAGCAACATCATCACGCGGCGCTGCTTGAAAACGTTGCGGCGTTTAGCAATTAGTGGTCATATCTACTGCGTGACTGCCTGACAGGCCAAGATGGCTAAGCGCAAGAGGGATATCTGCGGTGAAACGTAGGTATCCCTTTTTGTTCCTGTACCACAGCGCAAGCCCCCACGAGAGTAAAGCACTGACAGCGGACACTGACAGCGGACACTGACAGCGGACAGTTGGCTCGCATTTATTTTTCCTGATAAATAAGCTGTTTCTGTGGTAAGCCCCTAAATGATAGCCCCCACATGGAAGCTTGAGATGGGGCATCCCCAGCTTTAAGGCTAGCGCCTTACCTTGGAGTGTTAGTCGTCAGTAGAGCCACTCTCGGGTAAAAGCCGTATCTTAGAGGTTTGATAACAAACAGCCGCAACTCCTCGACATCAGAAGCAGACAGTGTGCTGGCGGGGAGCAGGGGCTAGCCTAGGCGTCACAGAGTGGCGCAACGGCTCGTAGAGCACGCAGTGCGCATTGCGCGCACCAAGCCGCCTTATTTTAGTGGCGATGAGCTTGCACGCTGTCATACCCAATCAGCACGCAAGTACACCGCATCAGTAATGAATCACTGGGCAGCAACAGCCTCAGCTTATTGCTAACGCCGATAAACATCAGTTTTTTGCTGCGGCAGTGAGCAGCACTGAGCGCATGATCTGTGCTGGGATTCAAGATAGGGAGGATGTGCTTATACCCAGCACTTAGCGGTCACAACTTACAGGGATCAGGGGATTGCCAACGTTATTCCAGCCCCAAGGAGCTTTGCGATTACGCCCAAGAACGGCAGCAATAGGCACGGTTAGCCTTTTTAGCCCTTTTGCCCAAAGAGCTTATCTTGTAAGATGTTCTTGTTTCCCAGCGGGGGAACGCCACATCCTTTACCGGAGATGCCCTGTACTGGAGATGCCATGCCCACACCTAATGCTCTTTACGCTAGCCTTCCTGAGGAAAAAGCAACCTTACAGCTGGGAGTTAACCTCGCTCGTGCTTTGCCTGCCTTGCTATCCCACACTCAGGGACGGGCGCTGTGCCTTTACTTAGAGGGCGATTTAGGTGCAGGTAAGACCACCCTCACTCGCGGTTTTCTGCGCGCTCTTAACTACGTCGGTACAGTCAAGTCACCAACCTATACCCTCGTCGAGAGCTACGCCTTTACTCATGAGATGGCAAAGCCTGTGGCAACACTGCCTGATTTTAGTGCCGATAGTGCCGATCTCGCAGCTGCTAGCATTGAAGCGCAAATCTGCGGGCAAGCCGCCTCGGTGCACGAGACGGTGCCTCAGCTTCAGGTTTACCATTTTGACCTCTACCGCTTAGCCGATCCCGAGGAGTTGGAGCTCATGGGTATTCGTGATTACTTTGCTCACGCCCCATGTGTCTGCCTTATCGAGTGGCCGGATAAGGGTGAGGGCTTTTTACCGGATAGCGACCTTGTCATTAAGCTTGAGCACCAGAGCACAGGGCGCATGCTTACGGTAAGTTCAGTGCTTTTTTCTCCTGCAGAACTGGCACTTTTAACCGCTAATCTGGTCTAAAGCCCCATTTGGTTTCATGCCTGTTGTGAGGTTTAAGCCCGTAGGGAGGCCAAAGCGCTACGTCAAAGAGCATGCTAAGTGCAAGCAAACGTAGTGTTGTCTTGTTAGCAAGCAAGTATTGCCGATCATGCACGCACCTGCGTACACATGCACGTACCTGCGTACACATGCATGCATCTGCGAGCCCCAACTCCTGCTGCTAGCTTGGCCAGTCTTGTCAGTGCGGCTCATCGCGCCAGCCCAGCTACGCGCCGTCACGCTCTAAAAGCGCTGCCGCGCCAGTTTGGCATAGTCACGCCTGTTAGGCATAGTCACGCCTGTTAGGCATTGTCATGCCTGTTTTGAGTTTTTAGTTATGTCAGCATTGCGGCGTATCGTACCTGTCTTTATGTGTTTGCTACTGGGCTTTACTCTCAGTACTTACGCCTATGCTGATAACATCATGCGCGTGCGTGCATTTTCTAATGCCGACAAGACGCGTGTGGTCTTAGACCTCGACTTTAATCCGAAGTACTCCACCGCCCTCGATGGCTCTACTTTTATCATCCGCGTTAATGACGTCGATAACTACAAAAGCGCTCAGAGCAAGCTGGAGTTAGAGCAACGCTCCGTTATCAAGAAGTTTGAGAAGAACTTAAGCGGCGATGATGTGCGCTACCTCTTTACCTTAGAAGGTGCGGGCACCCCTAATGTCTTTGTGCTCAAGCCTATGAATGGGCAAAACTACCGCTTGGTGCTGGATTTTCCTCACACCGCATTGGAGCGCAAGCCACAGCCCCAAGAAGAGGTAAAGGTCTTAGATCAGCAGACAGCATCCAAACTCGTCGGTACTGGCCAAGGTGCAGGCATCCCGCCGATAAAGGTCATTACCATTGATGATGCTGATGCTGCCGAAGATGCCCTTTTAAGTTCGCTGTCGACTGTGGGTGCTGACGGTATTCGCACCATGACTCCGGCACAGGCTCAGGCTTATCAGCAGCGTATGGAGCAGATTCGGGCGCAGCAGGCTGCCGCTCAGCGCTTAGCGCAGCAACAGCAGCAAAGCAATGCGCAGGCACAGGCACAGGCGCAAGCACAGCGTGAAGAAGAGGTGCAAGACACCCCAGCCCCACCAACGCCATTACCTGTCACGCTGCCAGCGCCTAACCCCTACATTATTGCCATTGATGCTGGTCACGGTGGTAAGGATCCAGGTGCCATTGGTAAGCGGGGCGTGAAGGAAAAGAACGTCACTCTGGCTATTGCGACGCAGCTTGCCAAGTACGTGAACTCCAACTCGCGCTTCCGTGGACGCTTGATTCGCTCAACTGACGTGTTTGTGGATCTCGATAAGCGCTCGGAGATTGCTCGTGAGTACAAGGCGGACTTGCTGATTTCCATTCATGCGGACTCGGTGGCCTCAGGCTCGTCGGCGCGTGGTGCCTCGGTGTGGGTGCTGTCGAACAATCGTGCCCAAAGAGAGAATAGCAAGGTACTACAGGGCGAAGGCTCCAGTCAGCTCTTAAGTGGTGTCAGTGAGGTGCTGTCCTCGACTGATCAGCAAAATCCATATTTAGCGGCGACGATTCTGTCGATGTCCTCGGACAATACGCGCTCAGAGGGTTATACCCTAGGACAGGAGATCCTCGATAAGCTGGGCAAGTTTACTAAGGTGCACAAGAAACAGCCTATACATGCGTCGCTAGCAGTATTAAAGTCGCCTGACATCCCTTCGCTGCTGATTGAGACAGGCTTCCTCTCCAATCGCTATGAGGAGATTCAGTTAAACCAGCCTAACTACCAAAAGCAGATTGCTTACTGCATTTACCAAGGTATTGAGTCTTACTACGAGAAGTACGCTGTGCAGCGCATTAAGACTCGCGTGGAGAGTGCGATGCGTACTGGTGCGGCGAAGGTGGTGACGCATACGGTACAAAAGGGAGACTCTCTGTCGGTGCTGGCGCAGCGCTATAACTCAACGGTGGCTCTGATTAAGGCGCATAACAGCTTAAAGAGCGACAGTATTCGCATTGGCCAGAAGCTGCTGATTCCTGAGGTGCGCTAAGCCTTAGGGCTTTTAAGTTAGAGGGCAGTAAAGCTGCTACGTGTAGTAGGAGCTCTCTTACATTTGATATCAAAGCAGCGAAGGCGCTTCTTTAGGGGCAGACATGACGGTGTAGCCCTGCTGCTACTACTACTACTACCTTGAGATCAGGCCACCATTGACGCAGGCCCCGTGTTGAGAGGAGTCGCAACCACAGCGGAGAACACTCATGGCGATCAAACAGCTCTCGCGACAATTAGCCAATCAAATCGCCGCCGGCGAAGTCGTCGAAAACCCAGCCTCAGTCGTCAAAGAACTGCTTGAAAACGCTGTTGACGCCCACGCCACCTCCATTACCTTAGAGCTGCACGCCGCTGGTAAAAACTACATCAAAGTCAGCGATAACGGCCAAGGCATCCCCCGTGACGAACTGCCTCTAGCCTTAGCTCCCCACGCCACCTCCAAGATCTCCACCGTCGACGATCTCGCAGCCATTATGACCTTAGGCTTCCGTGGTGAAGCTCTCGCCTCCATTGCTGCTGTTTCTAAGCTTACGCTGACCTCCAATACCGCAGGCCAGAGCAATGGCTTTCAGGTAGAGGTCGCAGGTGCTGATCAGCACCCTCTCATTGCTCCGGCCGCCCATCCTCTTGGCACTTCGGTCGTGGTGCGGGAGCTCTTTTTTAACACCCCTGCACGCCGCCGCTTCCTAAAGAGCGATCGCTACGAGTTTAATAAGGTACGCGACATCTTTGTGCGCATCGCCTTAGTCAACTACGGCATCGAGTTTAAGCTTTTTAATGAGGGTAAGCTCGTCATCCATGCCCCAGCAACGGATAAGGCCGGTATTGCCCAGCGTATTGTGCGCCTCTTAGGTAACGATTTTCGCCAAGACACCATTAACGTCGATAACCACGATCCTGTCTTTCAGCTAGCCATGCAGCGGGTATATGAGGCCGATGCCTTTGGCATGAGTGTGGACTTTAGAGCCCATCCCGTGGATGTTAGCAGCACTTTTAATTTGCAGGAGCCACCACACCAGCCGGTACTGGGTATTCATGGCATCTTGCTCCGTCCACAGATTGCGCGCCGTGCGGTGCCTGATAAGGTGGTCTTTTTCTTAAACGGTCGCTGTATGGGCGATAAGCTGGTGCTGCGTGCAATTCGTGAGGGATTTTTACAGGCGCTTAATGCCAAGCACAACTTAAAACCAAGCGTGCGCGGTGTGCTCTTTATGGACTGCGACCCGCACATTGTGGATGTTAACGTCCATCCGCGTAAGGATGAGGTGCGCTTTCATAATAGCAATGTCATCTTTGATTGTATCTCCACCACCATTAAGACCGCCCTTCTCTTACAGGGGGTGACGGCACAGAGCTTAGGTCAAGGTCGCTTCCAGCTTGAATTTGATGCCGCTGATGATGCGCAAGGTGACGAGCAGCCTCTGTTTAGAGATGCTGCAGCAGATAACAACAGCTCATTAGGGACGGCAGTGCCTGTCACGGCTCCTGCAGCAACCTCACGCATGTTTCCTGATAGGGAGAGCTGTGCGGCTCTAGCTAGCGCCACCACCACCACCGCTACCACCGCTCCCTCTACTGCCACAACCACAACCACCGCCATGGGGACTGCCTGTAGTCGGGACATGACCTGCGCTGGGGGCGATGCTCTCAGTGGTAGAGGCGCCTATCGAGGCATGGGCACTATTAGCGAGGATAATGGCGGTGCAAAGAGGGCATGGGCTGCTGATAGCGCCCTTACGGTTCAAGGCGCGACGCTGGGCACGGCCGATTCTCAGGCGCTGGCTGCAGCGAGCTTTACGCGTGGTGAGCAGCGCGTCGCGCGCTTACGCCAAACAGTTGAGCAGTACCTACAAAAGACGCAGCATGGGGTGTTCTCAAGTGCCAAAACGTGGGCACAGCCAACTATGCGCGGGGCGCTGACAGATTTTACGCAGCTGAAGGCGGGCTGGGACGAGATGGAGGTGCAGCGGCAGGCACAGCAAGCTGTACGCGATGAACTCATCAATCCGCAGGAAGTGCCGTCAGCCAAGTCAGTACCAGCTCTTGCCACGACTCCGGCCGGTGCAAGCTTTGCCGCGCAAACAGCAGCGCAAGGACAGCAAGGAGCAACAACTGCATCGCCAAGCGCGCCAGCAGAGTTTGGGGCGCCAGCGCAGTTTGGCGCACAAGAGCAATTGGGCGCACATGTGCTGCAAAATCAGCCCAGTGAGCTTGAGCTGCAAGGACTGCAAGGCAGGCTGGGGCAGAGCTATCACAGGGAGGCAACGCAGTCTGCGGTTAACTCCGCTTGGGGCTCAAGGCTCAGCTCACGCTTAAGCCAGCAAGAGCAACAACGCAGTGCAGAGCACTGGCAACAAGGGGCGGGCGCTGTACAGGGAGCAGCAGCAGCTGCTGCTGATACGTCTCCTGCTGATACTTATGGTCAGAGTGGCTTTTCCTCTCCTGTGGGGCAGAGTCCAGCCTCTCAGCAAGACGCTCAGGAAGAAGGTGCGGATACTAGGGACTTGGGGAAAGAGTCGCCAGAGTGGGGCGCTAATCCTAATCCTAACCCTAATCCT
>JAHLFE010000185.1 GCA_018884035.1 Candidatus Anaerobiospirillum pullicola | reverse complement strand
TGATGGAGTTTAAAAGTATTTACCACCAAGCGGCGTTTGAGGCCATCAAGATAAACCGCTAATACAAGCCATCCAATAGTGATCTTCAAAGTAGATCGCTGATCGGTGTGGCTCGGTAAATACTTTTGAACTTCATCAGTAGGTAGACTGTTGTGTTTGCTTTTCGTGGGGATAACCGCTGCTGAAGGCTCCAGTCTCCGCTATCACGCACGCTGTCTCCGCACTTCTTGTGTTGCCCCCCACTATGTACTCTTCTGTGTCTGTTTGTGCGCCTGCGCGCCCGCACCATCTGCGTTCACATGGTGTAGCTTAGCCATCGCTCCAACCTCGTTACGCTGCCCTCTGCGCTCTCCCTTAATCACTCGGCCGCAAAGCCGTAAATACGCCCTTTTAGGGCTGGTAAAAGTAAAAGGTAAAGAGCTGTTTTGGTGCTCTGTTAAGCTCTCCTACCTTACCCCATTTTTGGCTTAAACAAGCCCCGCACATCTGCCATTCCGTGGCATATTGATTGCACCCACTTAGGTGTTTTTGGTTGCAATAGAGGCTTGGGGCTTCATGGATAATTTGTTATGGGTAGCGATGGCAGGCGCCAAGGAGAATTTCCATTCTCTGTCAGTGCGCTCCAATAACCTCGCTAACGCTAATACCACCGGCTTTAAGGCAGAGTTTGAAAACACTCGTTCCATGAGCGTCTTTGGTAACGCTTACCCAACGCGTGCCTTTGCCATGACCGAAATCCCTGGCTATAACTTCGATGGCGGTGCCATGCAGACCACCGGTCGTACCCTCGATATCGCTGTGCAGGGTGAGGGTTTTATCGCAGTGCGCGACGGCGATGGTAATGAAGCTTATACCCGCTTTGGCAACCTCTCCATTGGCTCCGATGGTGTGCTGCGTACCACTAACGGTCTGGAAATCGTTGACGAAGACGGCAACCAAATCGTCCTGCCAACCCCATTAGCCGAAATTAACGTCAACTCTGATGGCTACCTCACCGGTAAGCCTATCGACGCTGAGGCTGATGTGGTCGAAACCTATCAGCGCATCAAGCTTGTTAATCCGGATGTGCGTTCCATCGAAAAAGGTTATGACGGCCTCTTCCGTTCCCGTGATGGCGCCATCTTAGCCCAAGACGATACCGTGCAAGTGCAAAGCGGTATGCTTGAGGCCTCTAACGTCAATCCTGTCGAAGAATTGACGAGTTTAATCCGCGTCCAGCGCCAATACGATATGCAGATGAAAATGATGCAGTCTGCAGGTGAAATGGACGACGCCCAGAACCGCTTACTGGCCTACAGCTAAGTTAGGTTAAGCTAGGTTAGGTTAGCTGTTCACCGTTTTCTTTTGTGCGTGGTAAGTGCTAAAGCAAAGGATACTGCCACGTGTGGACACCGCATGAAGAACTCCTGAGAACTTAGGTAAGCGGTTAGTCCTACAGCTCCTCCGGTTTTGAGAAGTTGCCCCAAGCGACGTACTCTGTACTTGATCGGGTTTGGAGCTCAAGCCCACGCTAAACTTAGCTCATATACAAAGCTTAGCGTGGTGAGTTTAGGCTCTGAATCTAAACGAGGCACCCATGATTCCTGCTCTGTGGATTTGTAAAACTGGTCTCGACAGCCAGCAAACCAATATCTCGGTTACTTCAAACAACCTCGCCAATGCCTCAACCGTAGGTTACAAGAAGAGCCGCGCGATCTTCGAAGACCTCTTATACCAAAAGGTTAATCAGCCAGGTGGTCGTTCTACCGCTGATGCCTTCTTACCAGAGGGCTTAATGATCGGTGCCGGTTCCCGTGTTGTGGCCACGCAAAAGGACTTTGGCCAAGGTGATGTGGAAACCACCGACAACACCTTTGACCTGCTCATCAATGGCAACGGTTTCTTTGAAATCGAGCTTCCTGATGGTACCACCGCTTACACCCGTAATGGTCAGTTCACCAAGAACGATGAGGGTGTAATCGTGACCGCCGAGGGTTACGTCTTACTGCCACAGATCACCATCCCAGAAGATGCTACCGGTATTAGCATCTCCGTCGATGGTCAAGTCTCGGTGCAAACCGCAGGTCAGACTCAAGCGCAGGACTTAGGTCAGATCACTGTCACCAACTTTATCAATCCGTCAGGCTTAGAGCCAATCGGCAACAACCTCTACTTAGAGACTGCCGCTTCGGGTACGCCAATTCAGGGTATCGCCGGTGAAAACGGCATCGGTACCATTCGTCAGGGCATGCTGGAAACCTCCAACGTGCAAGTGACCGAGGAGTTGGTCAATCTGATTCAAGCTCAGCGTGTCTACGAAATGAACTCCAAGGTGCTCACCACTGTGGATACCATGATGGGCTCGCTGATCCAATCGGTCTAGTCTAGTAAGCTTAATAAAGCGCCGCAGTCACACTCTTAGTTAGTTCTCATGGAGCAGCAAAGAGCGGAGACTGCGCTGCGAGCTGTACGCTTTTAGCAGCGCTGTTGCCGCTAAAAGCTAGGGAGTAGATGGGAGCCAAGAGTGCGCTTGCGCTGCAAGCTTGCAAGGTAGCGTCGCTGCTTTGTGGGATCTTGCCTCTGTGCGTGCTCTAGTCAGAGCAGTATCTGCCGTAGGACGAGTATGCTTAAGCTTCGACTGTGCTTATTAGCCGCTTTAATGCCTGTGATGTTAACGGGCTGTGCCCTTGATGCTTTGGGCCCACAGCCTGACGATCCAGACTTTGCTCCGGCATTGCCTGAAGAGGATTACACCACAGCGCTGCCAAGTGGCGGTTTGTTTAATCCGTACTCTTCCAATAATGGTCTGTACACTGATACCCGTGCCCACAAGGTCGGTGATCTCATTTCGGTGCAATTAGAGGAGCAAACCAGCGCCTCGAAGAACGCCGGTACCACCTTGGGTAAGAGCAATGACATTGGTTTTGGTGCGCTCTCTATTGGTGGTCGTCCGGTGACGATTAACGGCTACGACACCTCGGTGGGCTTATCCAACAGCTCTGACTTTACGGGTAACTCCGATGCTAGCCAATCCAACAGCTTAACGGGTAATATTTCCGTGAGCGTGGTCAAGGTCTTAGCTAACGGCAACCTCGTGGTACGTGGCGAAAAGTGGTTGATGCTCAATAACGGCAATGAGTATATCCGTGTCACGGGCATTGTCCGCTCTGAGGATGTGAGCTCCGATAACACTGTCTCCTCGCAGCGTATTGCTAACGCTCGTATTCAGTACGGTGGTACCGGTGACTTTGCTGATACCCAAGAGCGTGGCTGGTTAAGCCGCTTCTTTAACAGCGCCTTTAACATCTTCTTCTAAAGACACAACCAAGGCTGCCTTGTGGCGGCTTTGTTGTTTTTAGCCCTTACGCTTAGGCTTAGTAGGGACTGGCCTCTTAGCGTAGCGTAAGCTTAGCTTGGCTTAACTTATAAAAGGTCGCCGTGCGTTGCTGGCGTGATGCTGGACATTGATTGAGTTCAGTGCATTGCGTGTTGAGCAGGGCGTGCCGTTAAGCTTCGTGCCTTTTGATCCAGCAGTACCGCAAAGAGGTGACACCCACTCAAAGAGGTGACACCCACTTTAGAGCCTAGCTGCTGGCTGTGATTTCTAACCGCTTGTGTGAGTAGGTGAGTGCAATGACTTGGTTTAAGAGTAAGCTCTGGCTGCCACTTCTGTGCATGGCCGTGGCTTTGTTTTCTACTCTCCTCTCCACCCCAGCGCAATCAGCCCGCCTAAAGGACTTGGCTACCGTCCAAGGCATGCGTTCTAACCAATTGGTAGGCTACGGCTTAGTGGCTGGTCTTGCTGGTACCGGTGAAAACAATAACCGCTTCACTGAGCAAACTTTCCGCTCGATGCTCAATAACTTTGGTATCAAGGTACCAGAGAACACTACCTTGAGTATTTCGGACGTGGCTCCAGTGGTGGTGCACGCTGAATTACCTCCTTTTGCCAAGCCTGGTCAAACCATTGATGTCACCGTCTCGGCTATCGGTGATGCCGACTCGCTGCGTGGTGGCTCGCTCTTACAAACCATGCTGCGTGGTGTCGATGGCAATATCTACGCTATTGCACAGGGTTCCTTAGTGGTTGGTGGCTTAGGCGTCGAAGGTGCTGACGGTTCGCGTGTGGTGGTCAACACCCCAACCGTAGGTCGTATCTCTAATGGTGCGACGGTCGAGCGTGAGGTGCCTAATGACTTTAACCTCACTGACAGCATTACTTTTAACTTAGACCGCGCTGATTTCACTACCGCTAAGAACGTGGTAGACACCATTAACGCTTTCTATGGTCAGGGCTCGGCGGTGGCTCAGGATGCGGTGTCGATTCGCGTCAGTGCCCCACGTGACCCAAGCAAGCGCGTGGAATTCCTCTCGGCTTTAGAGAATCTGGAGATTACCGAGGGCGAGGGTGAGGCCCGTATCGTGGTTAACTCCCGCACTGGCACCATTGTCGTAGGTTCTAATGTGCGCTTAAAGCCAGTGGCAGTGACCCACGGTGGCTTAACCGTGACGGTGAATGAGGATCCAACCGTATCGCAGCCTGCACCATTCTCGCAGGGTCAGACTGCAATTGTGCCAAACTCCGATATTAACGTCCAAGAAGAGCAAGCCCGTATGTTTAAGCTGGATACGGGAGCGACGCTGGATGACTTAGTGCGTGCGATTAACGAGGTGGGCTTAGCCCCAGGTGATCTGATGTCAGTGTTAGAGGCGTTAGATCAGGCTGGTGCGATTGAGGGCCGTTTGGTCATCATCTAAGTCCTGACGCAACGCTCTTTATGAAAACACGCTGCGTAAGCAGCTCCAAAGGCCCTGCATGATGTGGGGCTTTTGTGTTTTTAGGAGAGGTAATGTGCTGTATCCTGAGAGGGCGTTTTCTCATTTGTGAGCAAAGATACTGGCCATTAACCTCCCTCAGAGTGCATCGCGGTAGTGATGCTGAATAAGGTGGCTGCCCTTGTCACCAGTAAAAGCGCTTCCCCCTCGCAGCAATGGCGTGTGCTGCTCCATTTATCTGGTTGCTGCATCAAGGGGCTTAACCCAACCTAAAAGGCCAATTTGAAGCCAATAACATAGGAAAAAATCCTCTGCAGAAACAAGAAGAGCAAGCTCTTCTCTTCTCTTCTCTTCTCTCCTCTCCTCTCCTCGCATCTCCTCTGCTCCAACGGTGTAGCGAGGGTAGTTATCACCACTATTGGCAGCTGGAATCACGCAGAGCACTCTAAATCTGTTGGTGGTTTTAGGGACAGCGATACCACTCTGTGGTGGTGTGCAGAAACGCACTTAGGTATGTGGTTTGGCGGTGAGAGTTCAATATAGGGGAGGCAAGGTGCAATCAGCGGCAGGTCAGCTCTGTTCGTATGTAGTATCCTGCGCTAAGAGGCGGGAAAAGTAGGGCAGTAGTGAGTAAGGAAAGGGGCTCGCGGGCTCGCGCGTGAGCGGCCTAAGCTCGTGAGCTGGGCGGGTAGGCTGTAAGACCTGTAAAGGGCCTAAAAGCCCGCAGCAACGCTTTGCTGCGAGCTTTGCTATGGTCGCTGCTGTGGGCAGCGGCGTTTAGCGCTTATTGCGCGCTTGCTGGGTTTGGAGCAGCGTTACCCTCTACAGCCTCATCAGCTGCCACGGCCTCACCGGCCTCAGTAATGATATTGGCTACGGTGCCCTCAGGGGCTGTCTCTGGAGTCTTACCATCGCGGGTCTGACCAAACCACTTGACGTAGATCTGATCGAGCTCACCGCTCTCCTCAAGTTTGGCTAAGCCCGCGTTAATCTTATCGACCAGCGCTTGATTGTCCTTACGCACGGCGATACCAAACTTATCAACCTTTTCCTTAAAGGATGGATCGACAAACTCCGTTAAGGTCGAGAGCTGGGCCTTATTGAGGTAGTAGAGGTTCACAGGGCGGTCGTTAATCACGGCCTCGCAGCCACCGTTGCTTAACTCTAAGATGGCATCTGGCTCGTTGTTTAAGGCCTTAACCTTACCTGGGCTTAACTGGTCAGCTAAAGCGTGACCGGTGGTGCCAATTTGCACGCAAATGGTCTGGCCCTTGAGGTCGTCAGCTGTCTTGTAGGTGTCGGCCTTATCGGTCTTAATGATGATCGACAGGACGGAGTCGTAGTAGCCCTCACTAAAGGACACACGCTTCTGGCGCTCTTCGGTAATCGTCATACCGGAGATAATGGCATCGAGGTTACCCGTGAGCAGCGATGGAATCAGGCCGTCAAATGGCATGGATTCGATTTGCACCTCATCGCCGTTGCTTTTGGCAATGGCCTTGATGATGTCGAGATCAAAGCCAATGATCTGGCCTTCGGTGTCGGTAAACTCAAAAGGCGCAAAAGTAGGGTGGGTACCCACACGAATGGTGTCAGCGGTAGCGGCAGAACTAAAAGATGCCGCGCATAAAGCACCAAAAGCCAAAGCTAACAGAGTTTTCTTCATTAGTATCTTCCCTCGCTCCGCGCCTTGAGCGAGGTCACGGTAGCTGCAGTTTTAGTCACATTAGTGGTGGTCAGCAAGGCAAGTTCTCACACAGGAGTAAGCTCACTTTAGAGAGTGCCTGCTTATGGCCATATGCGGCCATCTGCGCAAATTCTAGCATTTGCCCCATAAGCGCTGTGGATGTAATCCCGCAAAAAGCTGATATATAGGCTGATTTTGTGACTGATGCCCTAAATTTGAGCTTTTGATGTTAGGAGTGCGCTGCATTGGTGCAGTGTGCTCTCATATGGTAACGCTGCGGCGGCCTTACCACCATGGCTTGAAGCTGTATCGTCAGAAGTGCACTCCCTAGAAACGAAAAAGGGCGAGCCTAAAGCTCGCCCATGGTGTGCGGTACCTTGGAGCCGCACTCAGTGAGACAAGGTTTTTCTCCTTTAGGCTGTAAGGCTTGTTCTCAGTTGTGCCGAGCTGCTCTTACGCCTGCAGAACCCTTACTCCGCGCTTAGTGTTAAGCTGCATGCTTAGCTCTAAGCACAGAGTTTAGCGCTAAGTACTTCGTATTTAGTACGAAGTACTTAAGCTCGCGCTAGTTCTTTCTTCTGTATTTGCCCATATCAATGGCAACGGCGGTGGCGATAATGATGCCCTTAATCACCTGCTGCCACATTGGCGACACGGAAATGAACTGTAAGCCATAGGTGATAATGGTGAACACGAACACACCAGCGATGATGCCCGAGACCTTAGCAATACCACCCATCAGCGACACACCGCCCACCACGCAGGCAGCGATGGCGTCCAGCTCGTAACCCATACCATACTGGTTAGTAGCACCGGCAGTACGTGCTGCCTCTAACACACCAGCAATACCGTATAAGGCCGCAGCTAAAATGAAGATGAAGAGGTTAGTGGCATACACGTTAACACCAGCTACCACCGCAGCTTCACGGTTGCCACCTAAGGCATACACGTTCTTACCAAAGACGGTCTTGTTGAGCACGAACCAGATAATGACCGTGATCACCGCCGCAATTGGAATCAGAATCGAAATGCCTGGGAAGCCACCACCTTGGAAGAACTTAGTCTGACCTAAGGCCGCAAAGTCAGGACGGATACCACCAATAGGCTGGGAGTTGTTAGGTGGTAAATCGAAGTACAGCGAGCAGCTACCATAGACAATCACCGACGTTGCCAATGTGGCAATGAATGGGTGCATCTCATACTGTGCTACTAAGAAGCCGTTTAAGGCACCAAAGAGCATGCAGATCGCAACCGCAATAATGATTGGAATGAACAGTGGTAATTGCGCTAAGTCTGGATAGAAGCGGTTAGCGTAATCTGCCGTCTGTAACATCGAAGTCGAAACCACGGCCGCTAAACCCACAATACGACCGGCTGACAGATCGCATCCGGCAATGATCAGGGTAAAGCAGATACCTAAGGCGATAATGAGCTTCGTGGACGACTGCGTCATAATGTCCAGCACCACGCGAATCTGCATGAAGCGCGGTTGCAGGATACAGATGATCAGCACTAACACCACCATGGCGATGATAATGGCGTAGTTGGTGATGGCATTATTGAGCGTCTTGGCATTGAAAACAATGTCAGGGGCACCCTGACGTGGGTGCGAGAAGCGATAGCCGTTTTGGATGGTCATCCACAGACCGACTATCATTAACAGTACAGGTAAGTCGTACAGAGTCTTGATGGCGGCGAAGTATAAGATCGCACCGATGACGATCACGCCGACACCCAAGCCTGTCAGGCCCTTGTAATAAGAGGTTTGGGTAATAGTTGTGGCCATGAAAGAAGCCCTCTACCTATTTCTTAAAGCTTGAGGCCAAGCGCATGATCTCAACTTGGTCAAAGTGGTCTTTGTCGACGAAGCCCGTTACGTGGCCTTCGCACATCACCATGATGCGATCGGACATGCCCATGAGCTCTGGCATCTCCGAGGAGATCATGATGATTGACTTGCCCTGCTTTAACTGGTCAAGCATTAAGGTATAGATTTCGTACTTGGCACCGACGTCGATACCGCGAGTTGGCTCATCGAAAATGATGATGTCAGAGTTGGTGAGCAGCCAGCGGGCAATCAGCACCTTCTGTTGGTTACCGCCAGAGAGGTTCTTGATTGGCGTCTCCAGATTAGGGGTCTTCACGTTGAGCTCTTTACATGAGGATGCCGCAGCAGGCTCACGCTTGGCGTCATCGAGAATACCCATCTTGGCAAAGGATTGCTGGGCTGCAATCACAGTGTTGTCTAAAATGGAGAGGATGCCGAAGATACCGTTTTGGCGACGCTCTTCGGTTAAAAGAGCGATACCATTCTTCTTGGCATCACGCACGTTGTTGACGACGATCTTCTTGCCGTTCTTGTAGAGCTCACCGTGGTCTAACGCACGTAAACCAAAGATGGTCTCCACCAGCTCAGTACGCTGCGCACCTACCAGACCACCGATGCCTAAGATCTCGCCACGGTGTAACTGGAAGGACACATCCTTAAACGAGCGTGGGTTGGCGGCGGTAAAGTCCTTTACCTCCAGCACCACCTCATCTGATGGCTTGGTGTCGCGTACAGGGAAGCGGTTAGACATGTCACGGCCCACCATCTTCTTGATGATGAAGTCCTGATCGATGTCTTTAGCCGCGTAGGTGCCCACATACTTACCATCACGCATGATGGTGACATCGTCGGAGATCTTTAAGATCTCTTCCATCTTGTGCGAGATGTAGATAATGGAGCGGCCCTCATCACGGAGCTTGTTGATGATCTTAAACAAGTAGTCCACCTCGTTCTCCGTTAAGGAGGAGGTAGGCTCATCCATGATGATGATCTTGGCATCGTAGGAAATAGCGCGCGCGATTTCCACCAACTGTAAGGTCGAAGCCGACACTTGACGGGCTTCAATGCGTGGATCGACTTCAAGACCGATGCTCTTAAAGAGAGCTACGGTCTTGTCGTACATGGCCTTGTGATCGACGAAACCGAACTTAGTTGGGAAGCGACCGATCCAGACGTTTTCCATGATGGAGCGGAAGCGGATCGGGTGTAGCTCTTGGTGAATCATGGTGATACCCATGTTCAGAGCTGTCTTGGTGTTCGGGATATCGGTGATACGTTGTCCGTTAAATAAGATCTCACCCTCGTCAGGGTGGTAGAGTCCGAACAGACATTTCATGAGCGTGGACTTACCGGCGCCGTTTTCACCCATGAGGGCGTGAACGGTACCTGGCCTGACTTTGAGGTTGGCATGATCAAGTGCCAACACGCCAGGGAAGCGCTTCACAATGTCGTTCATCTCTAAGAGATATTGACTCATTGTGGATCCTCACGTAAAAAGCCTCTACCTTGCTGTGGGGCCTCACCTGCGGCATAGCAGTTAATCGCTCTTGAGCCTTGTCTTTACTGGCTTTACTTGCTTTGCCCGCTGACTTAATGCGCAGCAGTAGGGAGCGCGCCAGTGCATGGCACACGCCATACACAGCAGGCGCACTGAAGCAAATAAACAAAAAAGCAGGTTGCAGAGAGTCAACTGCGCGCTGTCTTAAACCCAAGAAGACCTGTTAGAGACACGCTGGGCACAGCACTTAACAGTAAGTGCTAGCCACTAGCGACAACTTGTTCTGGGAAAAAGACGCAGGATTTGAGGTCAGAAACCGCCTTTATCCTCACCTAGCGGTTCACACAGCAGGTAGCGACTGTCGCTCCTTGCCAGCTGCTCTTGGTACTTATGAGCATCAAGAACAGCGGCTCTGGGTTGCGCACACCTAAACTTAGCCCAATACAGGGCCAAATAGATAAGGCGTGGCAGCACTGGGCGCAAGCGCACAGGCGACAGCCTAAGAGGTCACACCGCCGTAAGTACGGCAGTGCACCGTGAATGCTCGTTGCTCATACAAATACAGCCCAAACAGCGAGCCGCTGCTGGGCTGTCGGATAAAGCTTGCTCCCTACGCTTGCTTAGCCCTGATTTAACTCAAGGCAGCGTAGAGCGAGCAACTGAGCATAGAGAAAACTAGGCTTACATGAAGTCCTTGTAGTTTTCTTGGGTCACACGAACGTATGGAATCCAGACATACTTGCCATCGGTTAAGGTGTAGCCGATAGACTCGCTGGTCACTTCCTCACCATTAGCAACCTTGACGGCAATACGCACAGCGGCGGTGCCTTGGTTCTTAGCATCGTTTAAGGAGGTGCCTAGCATCTGGCCCTTGGCGATAGCTTGCAGAGCTGGGGCAGTAGCATCCACACCCACGACTGGGATGAACTTGGATGGATCCTTACCATCAGTACCTAAGTTATAGCCCTCAGACTTTAAGGCTTCCACAGCACCTAAGGCCATGTCGTCATTGTTAGCCAGCACGGCCTCAATGCCATCGATGCCTAAGGAGGTGATGAAGTTCTTCATCTTGTCGTGGCCTTGTACCTTATCCCAGTTGGCGTTATCGGAGCCAACTTCGACGATATCAAGACCGGCATCCTTCATCGCCTTGACGCAGTACTCAGAACGTAAGGTAGCGTCTTGGTGGCCTTGCTCACCCTTGATTAAGATGTATTGGAGCTTGCCGTCGCCGTTCTTATCAGCTTCTGGGTGGGCCTTGAAGTACTCAGCGATTAATTGACCACCGATGGTGCCAGACTCTTCAGCCTTAGCGCCCACGTAGTAGGCCTTCTCCCAGCTGTCTAAGATCTTGCGATCTGGTTCACGGTTAACGAAGATGATTGGCAGATCGGCAGCCTTAGCCTTGTCTGCTAATGGGCCCGCAGCGGAGCGATCTACTGGGTTGATGATTAAGGCATTAACACCCTTGGTGATAAAGGTGTCAACCTGATCGTTTTGCATTGGCTGACGATTTTGCGAGTCCACCAGCTCGATCTCGGCACCTAAAGCGGTGGCGGCCTGCTCCATATTGTTGCGGACGCCAGTCATAAAGGTGTCATCAAACTTGTAGATGCACGAACCAATTAACACATCGCTGGCCTGTGCAGAGGTAGCAACAGCCATAGACAGAGCTGCAGTAGCGGCGATTGCGAGTAAAGACTTCTTCATAGTTGACCCAAATTCTCCAAGGATAAGGCTGTAGCCTTAGGGCGTGTAGTAACGCTGTTCTTTAAGACCACAGTGTCGTTGTCTCTGTGGGCTCTGAACTTGGGACATGATATTGATTTGAGGCCAGAAAAAACGAGAGCTCTATCGCAGTTTGATGTCCGTGTTTTTATACGTGTTTTTAAGAAAATAACTTAACTAAGTTGTCATATCAAGAGGTAAAAGAGCTTGTTTATGCCGTTTGTGCGGGGGAGGAAAGTGCGTTTGTGGTAACGTTTACACAAAAATTTTTTCCAAAAATGTGAGGCATATCCAAGAATGCCTGTGATAGGTAACGCATGAGGGGGTAGGGGAGATTGCGGCATAAATAAGGGCTTTGTGGGTAAGGATGCGATAAACATCAGTGTTGTACTAGATTGAGCTTGGCAAAATTAGAGCAAAGGCCGTGAATATGGGCTTTAGCACCGGCGGGGCAAACGTGAGCGCGGCTGCGACAAGAGGAGGCAAAGGTGAAATTGGTGTTTCTGTGAAATTTTTTTTCAAAGGAGATAGACACGGCCTTTAGGGCGATGATGGTAAGAGTGGAGAAAGGAAGCGAGGTGGTGCCCAAACTGGGGCATTAGGTGCTGCTGCCAAAGGGGACACAGCAAAGCAGACAATGGCTGACTAGAGCGCGCATGGGTCGTAAGGGCTGGCAAGAGCTAAAGACAAGCAAGCACAGACAAGGGCAAAGCATTCAGGCAGACGCAGACACGGCTTCCGCAAGTGGGCGGCGGTAACTTCAGGACAAGCCTCGCAGAAAAGAAGAGAGCGTTTTCCTCTTGTTCCTTCAAAGTATTTTCCCATGTTATTGGATTAAAATCGGCCTTTGAGGTGGTTTTAAGCCCCGTGATGCATAAACCTGATATGGAGCATCAAGCGTCGCTACCGCGCCGCCTCTCTAAGGTAGTGATGGAGTTTAAAAGTATTTACCACCAAGCTGCGCCTGATACCCTTAATGACAAACCGCTAATACAAGCCATTCCATAGTGATCTCCACTAAAGATCGCTTATTGATGTGGCTCGGCAAATACTTTTGAACTCCATCAGTAGGTTAGTGGCAAGTAGCTTTGCTCACACATGGGGAAAACGCCTTCGAAAAGAAAGCGCATTAGCGACTACAATGCGAACGCCAATACTACTACCACATACCAACGTACCACGGAGCTTAAGGAAACATTAGCTGTGCATCGGCAATGGAGATGACACCAAGGTGAGTGGTTGCTGAGTTATCGCCTGCACACACGCTCTTGCGGTAATGACGTTGTGCAGAGTTTGGCCGTGATTGCTGTCGTGGTTGCAACTGTAGTGGGGCTTTGTAAGTCGAAGGGGACGCCATGGTTAGGGCGCTGTAGGGCCGTGGTAAGTAAAGGGTGCAGTGAACAAGGAAAGATAGCGGCGGGTAAAGGTAGCGAGTGCGCAGGCGGTAGCTGAGAGTGCCTCTGTGCCAGCAAAGCAGAGAGTGACAACGAGAAAAAAGCTGAGGAGAGTGGAGTGCGGGACAGGGCAGAAACAGCAGGGGAAAAGGTCAGTGTTAGGGGCAGCAGTGCTACTTCAGAAGCAGCGCTGCCCACAGCAGTGGTGGGCAGCAAAGAGTGTTGCAGGGAGTGCTGAGCACACGGCTAAAGCCATGTTGCCACGCAGCCACGCTTGTGGTGCTTATCGCACTACAGTGCAGGCAGTGAGTGCAGGCTGGGAATGCAGGGTATCAGGGCATGCAGGTGCACGGCTCGGCGCTCAGAGCGTTTAGTAAGCGCTTGTGAGCGTGAGTTATTACGGCTACAGCCAAAGCTTAGTGTTAGCGGCCGATCTTTTCCTTAATGAAGGCTAAGATGTCTTCGACCTTAACGTTCTCACGGGCATCAGTGCGGCGGTTCTTATATTCCACCTGACCGTTTGCTAAGTTCTTAGCACCGATCACCACCACGTGTGGCACACCAATGAGTTCCATGTCCGAGAACATGACGCCAGCACGCTCATCACGATCGTCGTAGAGCACCTCAACGCCTAAGTCCTCGAGCTCCTTGTAGAGCTTCTCGGCGGCATTCTTTACCTCTTCGGACTTGCCTAAGCCTAAGGCAATGATACCAACGGTAAATGGGGCCATAGCATCAGGCCAAACAATGCCCTTATCATCATGGTGTTGTTCAATGGCGGCCGCTACCACACGAGTCACACCAATACCGTAGCAGCCCATCTCCATTGGGATGTTCTTACCGTTCTTGTCGGTCACGGTAGCACCCATAGCCTCAGAGTATTTGGTGCCTAGCATGAACACTTGGCCCACTTCGATACCTTTACGCAGGTGTAAGGTGCCCTTACCATCTGGGCTTGGATCACCCTCTTCTACGTTACGGATGTCAGCGACCTCGTACTTAGGGATATCGCGGTCTAAGTTGACGTTAATAAAGTGGTAGCCATCCTCGTTAGCACCGCAGGCAAAGTTGCTCATTTTCTCGGCAGCGCGATCGAAGATGATACGGCCCTTAAAATCCACAGGGCCTAAGGAGCCTGGGTGGGCACCGGTGTAAGCGGCGATCTCTTCTTCGGTGGCGAACTCAATTGGATCGGCGATGCCACCTAACTTAGCTGCCTTAATCTCATTGAGCTCTTGGTTGCCACGTAAGCACAGCATCACCAGCTCTAAAGGCTTGTCATCAACGCGCTTACCGTCCTCATCGACCTCGTAGGCAGCGTGCACAACTAAGCTCTTTAAGACGTTGTCAGAAGGGATGTTTAAAGCACCGGCGGCCTCATCGACAGTGTGGCAGCCTGGGGTTGGAGCCTTAGAGTAAGGATCCTGTGGTGCGCCACGCTCCTCTTGAGGAGCTAAGGCCTCGGCCATTTCGATGTTAGCGGCGTAATCGGAGGCATCAGAGTAGGCGATGGTATCCTCACCGGCGTCAGCTAACACTTGGAACTCGTGCGAATGGTTACCACCAATACTGCCGGTATCGGCCTCGACAGCGCGGAAGGTCAGACCTAAGCGGGTAAAGACGGCGCTATAAGCGTCATACATGTCCTGATAGGTTTGCTCTAAGGAGGCGTGGTCGACGTGGAAGGAGTAGGCGTCCTTCATGATGAACTCACGGCCGCGCATCACACCAAAGCGTGGGCGTACCTCATCACGGAACTTGGTCTGGATTTGGTAGAGGTTAAGTGGCAGCTGTCGGGCAGACTTAATCTCGTTGCGGGCAATGGCAGTGACCACTTCTTCGTGGGTAGGGCCTAAGACGAACTCATTTTGCTTGCGATCCTTTAAGCGGCAGAGCTCAGGGCCGTATTTGACGTAGCGGCCGGACTCGTGCCAGAGCTCGGCTGGCTGCACTACTGGCATCGAGATCTCGATGGCGCCCTTTTTGTTCATCTCTTCACGGATGATAGCTTCGACTTTAGATAAGACGCGCATACCTGTTGGGAGCCAATCGTAGATACCAGAGGCAACCTGACGGATTAAACCAGCGCGTAACATCAGGCGGTGGCTAACGACCACAGCCTCAACCGGATTTTCTTTTAAGGTTGCGAGCAAGTAACGACTAGTGCGCATCAGTGAAGATTCCCAAAAAGCAGGTAAGTAGCACCACAAAAGCCCCAACAGCAGCTTACAGCTTTGAGGCGTTAGCGTTAAAGCATAGGTGGTACTTACAAAGGCAGTCTATGTCCTTGCCTCGCTGAGGAGGTAGTGGACAAAAAGAGAAGAGACGAAGCGCTATGGCCGAAGTCCTGCGCCCCAAAACACAGGGCATCATTTTAGTGATTGACTTTGTGACATGCAACAGCTAAAAGCCTTGTTTTAGGCCAAAAGCTTAGGTTTAAGGTGCGCTTGGCGCTCAGCCGGTGCCACCATACAACAGTAACAAAGAAGATGGTAAAGAGATAGCGATAAGACTGCTGATGCGGGCTCTGAGAGTAGCTGATGGCTGTAGTAATGATGGCAGGAAGGTTAGATCTTGCGCTCACGGCGGTTGGGATGGGTATGGCAGGGATGCATCAAGCGGGCTTCAGCAGGCTCTAATGGTAGAGACAGGTTAGCAGGCGCTCGCTTTAAACATCAGCGTCAAGACGGGCAGCACCAAAAATGCCAGCCATCCTTAACCACGCGCCGCACAAAGACCACCACATAAGCCAGAAGCAAGAGCCACTGGGCTGCTCTGTCACTTCTGTTCTGCGCTGCAGCGTGAGACGCTGCTCCAGAACCTAGAGAATTTGGGAACAATTATTGCTGGCTGGCGCTCTCCTTTCACATACCTTATCTCCACCTCTTATCATTACTCAGAGCCTCGATACCTCTTCTTTCTGTACCTCCTCAGGGGGCCCTGACCACATCTCACGCCTCATATCTGGTCATTTTTCCCTTATTTAAGCCGTTATTGCGCATGGTCTGCATAGCAAAGCCGTCCGTGGTTTGAGCAAAGTGTCACAACAAAAAAAGTTTTGCCAAAAGCTAAAGATCAATATCGTGTACTTTTCGCCAAAAATTTCTAATTTTGGTCATTTTAGCGTAGTTTTGTTTTAGCTCTGCGTGCAATTAACCTGCGTACATCAAGAGCAACACGACCATCTTTTAGTAATACCTATCAAGGATATGTAGCAGAGTATACGTATTTTGCGGATGGTGCAAAACTGGGCTTGTGCCGCATATTTATGGGCAGGAAGAGCGTTTTAGTGTGTTTTGACGTCACTTTTGAGGGGTTTTTGCGCAGGGGGCAGGGGGTAATGTATTACTCAACAGGCGCGCATCGCGTCATTCCTAGTATCGCTCCCTGCACCTGTGCTTGTTTCTACCCCATAACGGGAGGTGAAAACATGAGTAGAGCAAAGCACCAACAGGCTGACAGCACTTTAGCTATCAGTCGTTACATTAACCAGCCGTAATCTCCGTAAGTAAGCATGACTTACCCGCAGTGTAAGGCATGCTACAGAGCAGCGAAACATACTTTTGTCGAGTGGCGCGGAGAGTTCGGTATAATCCCATTAGGAGGATTATTTGAATAATCTCGTTCCAACAAAGAAGGAGCAAGAGCCTCAGAAGGAGGAGCAAGCTCCTCAGAATGCTGAGCAGGTTCAGCTGAATGTTAGCCAAGTCCAGCTGAATGTGGAGAAAGCCCAGATGAATGTTGAGAAAGCTCAGATGAATGTTGAGCAATGCCCTAAGAATGGTGAGCAAGACCCTAAGAAGGACGACAGCCGACTCTTTGGTTTTCTGGAGAAGATGTTCGTATTGCTGGCAACCGTGTTAGTCCCAGTTGGGGCCTACTTATGGAGCACTATGGACTCTCTTCCAGTTGGACTGGGAAAGTGGCTTTTAGCTGTTGCTTTCTTTTTCGCGATCATGATTGGAATGGGGTTGATCTTCAAGAAGCTGTCGCAGCTGTGGCAAAGCTGAGTTATCTATGCTTTCGTCAAGCACTCCCACTACTTAACGGCGTTGTATTCTCTAATCGTTCTACCAGTACAGCGCCTTGTTTCCGATCCAACCTTGCAGCTACGTCTGACCACGGCCAGTACACTGCTGCTTGATGTAATTACCAACTGGAGGAAACATGCTGCAATTTTTTGCTGGCCTTATTATCATCTTGCCGGTCATTGCTTTGTTTGTGTACTGCGGACATGTTCTTAACAAGTCTCTGGAAGAGAGCGAAAAGGATAAGAAGTAGCTCCCAGCAGTGCAAAGCACTGCATTGTGAGTTGGCACTTCTTGCCGCACCATCTTGATGAATGGCCGCTGCACCGTGTCTCTGTCATGAGCTTGTGATTTCTGAGGGCGCTGGGCTCATCTCGAGCTTGGCGCTTTTGTTATAAGCGACTTGAGAGCTGTCCTTTGCCCTAAGTTTCACTGTGCGCAGCATCCAACAAAAGTACCTGTTCCCATTCGCCGGTACCATCCTGATAACGGTATCGCCTCGCCCTGCAGTTATTAGCACCAAGAGCGCTGCGCA
Source organism: Candidatus Anaerobiospirillum pullicola (assembly GCA_018884035.1). GTDB lineage: Bacteria > Pseudomonadota > Gammaproteobacteria > Enterobacterales > Succinivibrionaceae > Anaerobiospirillum > Anaerobiospirillum pullicola. The sequence goes on along the minus strand of JAHLFE010000185.1, from coordinate 25,046 downwards.
GCTACCGCCCTCCATCCCTCCTTTGCGCCTAAAGCCTCTCCTTCGTGTACCTGCCTTTTGCTACGCACTCAAAATCCACACAGCTGTAAAAATTGCGCAACAGATCGTGTGCCTGCTATCTTTTTCGGTTATATTTAGCCAGCTACGCTTCCTTGGCAAAAATTCCTGACAAAATAGCGCTTTTTGCATGTTTATACCCTCCTTAGGCAGAGGGCTCATAATGCAGCAAGTGTCTCTATCACAGCCACCTAAGCAGTGTGCTGTGCCGTAAGTGAGAGATCCTTAAAAGGCCAATCTTTGGTCGGCACCATGGCGCCATACTAGCCATGTCTTAGGGCTTTCACCGCATCGGTGGGGGTAAAAATGATTTACTTAGTTTCCTTTGCGATCTTTCTGATCTTTGTCCTCTTTATGGCTATCAGCTTGATCTTTAAGCGCGGTGCCTTAAAGAGTGAGAGTGAGGCTCATGCCCTGTTAGAGGGGATCAACTGCGCTGCCTGCAATAACAGCTCATGTGGCTTCCATGGCAATGAGGGCCATAAGCCAGGCAAGAACTGCTTAGAGAAGACCGAGATCGCCTTTAAGCAGGTATAATCACGGCGCCTGCAGCCAGAGCCAAGCACCTCTGTCGCTGGTGTTACGATACCTTGCTGCATCTTTATCAGTGCAGAGCAGCACTTCTAAATGTCTCAACCAGTAGCCGCGCCCTTACCACGCCACGCGACCTGTGTCTTTTGTTATCAGCGGAGAAGAAAAGTGAAGAGCACACGCGTAAGCGGCCTCAACTCCCCTAAGGCCAGTACCCACGTTTCTGTATGGCGCCACCACCCTAAACTTAAGGCGCTCGCCGCGTGCTGCTTCGCCTTGGGTGTTATGACTCTGACCACTGCTTGCGAAAAAGAAAAGGTTCCTGAGCCTACAGACGTGATCGCCGAAAAGTTTACCGAGGTTACCAAGATCCAAGGTAAGACCTTCGGTACTTTCTATTACGTCACCGTGCCAGGAGGGTACCCAGGTGGTGAAAACACCTTACGCTCTGACGCCGAGTTCGTCTTCACTAAGGTCTCTAACGCCATCTCGACCTTTGATCCTAACGCAGAGATCGCCCGCTTTAACGCCTTTAAGAGCACAAAGGACTTCGTGATCAGCGGCTATCTGGCCGACATCTTAGAGGATATGCGTCGTCAGTCGCTGCGTATCGATCAGGCAATGGATCCTACGGTGGGCCCTCTAGTTAACCTCTGGGGCTTTGGCCCTGAGGGCACTATTGAGCATTCGCCAACTCAACAGCAGATCGACGAAACCTTAAAGTACGTGGGTATCGATAAGGTCGAATTACGCCGTGCTGGTGATTCGGCCTTCCTTGTGAAAAAGGATCCTCGTGTCGAGCTTGACTTATCCACCATCGGTGAAGGCTTAGCCGCTGACGAGCTGGCAGCCTTGCTCGACGAAAAGGGCGTCAATAACTACATGATTGCCGTCGCTGGTGCCATCCGCTCTAAGGGCGCTAACCCAGACGGTAAGCTCTGGCGTGTAGGTATTGAGGATCCAATGAGCCAAGGCCAAAAGGTCTTCACCGCCGTCTGCCCACAGGGCATGGCCATCTCTACGGCTGGCTCCTATCGTAACTTCTTTTTAGATAGCGAGACCGGTCACTTCTACTCGCACATCATCGATCCAAAGACCGGCTATCCCATCGATCACCGCACGGTATCGGTTTCGGTGATTGCTCGCACAGCCTTAGAGACTGATGCCTTAGATACGGGCTTACTGGTAAAGGGCGCTAAAGAGGCTGTAGAGTGGGGTAATAAGACTGAGACTCCAGTGTACGCTATTGAGATCGACGAGAATGGTAAAGAGGTCGCTACTTACTCGCGTGCCTTTACCCCGTACTTAAAGTGCGTGCTTAACCTCAGCATTTCTCCTCTGCCACAAGATCAGCAGCAGTAGCGAGCAGCTAAAGCGTGGCAGAGCGCTGCTGCCCCGCGTTTTTCCTGAGAGGTATGCTGACGCCACGCTACCGCTGAAGTGGAGCGGGCGCTGCTAAATACAGGGGCGGGCGCTGTGCAAACAGCCCCGCGCTAAGAGACAGCTTTAGGCTAAAATAAGCCTCACGTTTGCACCTTGAGTGGTAGTGCCGAAAAGCGCCCCCTCAGGACGCAGCGTGAGGCTTTTTTGTTTTATCGTTTTTGCCCGTGGGTTGATTACCCGTGGGGAGCAGAACTAAGAGCATCTTGGCAGCGCTGTGCAGCCATCTGACTCTGGGGTGCTCCTACAGGGCAGTGAGTGCGGATTCCTATGCACATCCACATTTTGGGTATTTGCGGTACCTTTATGGGTGGTATCGCCCTGATCGCTCAGCACGCTGGGCATAAAGTCACTGGCTCGGATCAAAATGTCTATCCCCCAATGAGTGATGAACTCCAAAAGGCAGGCATCGAGATCTATCAGGGCTACGGTGCAGAGCAACTGGATAGCAAGCCAGACCTGATTGTGGTGGGCAATGTGATGAAGCGCGGCATGCCAGTCATTGAGCGCATGCTCAATGAGCGCTTTAACTACGTCTCTGGCCCTGGCTTTTTAGAAGAGCACTACCTGCGGCAAAAGACAGTGCTGGCTGTTTCTGGTACCCATGGTAAGACCACGACCACAGCCATGCTGACATGGATCTTAGAGGCCGCTGGTCTTAACCCTTGCTTCTTAGTAGGTGGCGTGCCAGAAAACTTTGGCTACTCCGCCCGTGCAACTGACAGTGAATACTTTGTCATCGAAGCTGACGAGTACGACTGCTCCTTCTTCGATAAGCGCTCTAAGTTTGTCCACTACCACCCTAATGTGGCCATCATTAACAACCTCGAATACGACCACGCGGATATCTTTGCCTCAGTGGCAGATATCCAGAAGCAATTCCACCAAATGGTGCGTATTATCCCAAGTGAGGGTACCGTGATTTACCCTGCACATGATGCTAATGTGCAAGGCGTCATTGACATGGGACTGTGGTCACACGGTTTAGCCGTGGGCGCGGATGATTGCCCTTATCGCTTTACGCTTCTTGCGCCAGATGGCTCTCGTTTTAGCCTCACGGATACCAGCGCCCCACAAGGCGAGCAAGTGTATGAGGTGTCGCTACCTTGTACCGGCGTGCATAACGCCCATAACGCCTTTATGGCGATGCTGGCTGCTAAGCGTGTGGGGGTGGACTTTACTACCAGTGCCCAAGCTTTACAGAGCTTTAAGATGCCAAAGCGCCGTATGGAGCTAGTCGGCACTATTGGTGATATCCACGTCTATGACGACTTTGCTCACCATCCAACCGCTATTGCCACCACCATCGATGGCTTACGCCAGCACTTAGGCCCGCAAAAGCGTATCGTCTGTGTCTTTGAGCCGCGCTCTAACTCCATGAAGATGGGCGCCAATCGTGAGTACTTGGGTGCTGCCTTTAAAGAAGCGGATGAGATCTTTGTCTATAAGCCAGATATCGTGCACTGGGATATGTCGATCCTGCAGCACGATTGCCCAAAGCCATTACACATCGTTGAGCACTCTACTGAGGAGCTGATTGCGCAGGTGGTAAAGGCTGTAGATGAGCACACCTCCGTGATCGTCATGAGCAATGGTGGCTTTGAAAACGTTAAAGGCCGCTTAGTCGAGGCCTTACAGCAGCGAGCGGCTAAGTAAGTATGGGCGCGCACCTTAGCGACGCGGTCAGCATCACAAGGTGCACTCTGTAAGCGCGGCTCTTACTCATGAGAAACAGCGTGGCGCCGCGCTGGAAGCAGGTAATCCTTGGTAGCAGCACAAGCTCTAAGTCGCGCCGCTAGCCTCTCTTGGTAGTGTTTGCTGAAGAGGCCGTTTGGCGGCTGCCTACCATCAGGTGTTTTACCCTGAGAGAGGGGGCAGCTGAGGCGCTATTCTCGAGATAAAGCGCCGTCAGACGCTTTTAGCGCCGCTGTGGCGCTGCTGTACCGCTCAGTTTTGGCTACAGTCCGACTCTAACCTCACTTCTGCTCGCAGCCGCCGTCACTGCAAAACAAAAAGGCGTCAGCACTTACCCGCGTTTTACGCAGGATAGGCGCTGGCGCCTTTTGTTTGAGGCCCCTTACCGCTGAGATTGCCCTGTGTGTGTGCCAGAATCTAAGCGGTAAATAGCAGGTGGAGCTGCACGCACACTGCTGTGTCTGCGCTTTACGCTCTGTACTTTGCTTTTTGGGCTCGGCACGGGGCGCTTTTCCTCGCACAAAGACACAGCGGTGTCGCTGCTGCCTTGTCTGGGCTATTAGGCCTTATCTAAAGCCTGCTTTAAGTCGGCGATGGTGTCGTTGACGTCTTCTAAGCCCACCGACAGACGAATCGAGCCTGCATCAATACCAGCATGAGCTAACTGCTCATCGGTTAACTGACGGTGCGTCGAGCTTGCTGGGTGCAGCACGCAGCTCTTAATGTCAGCCACGTGCACCTCTAAGCTCACCATCTTTAAGGAGTCGATGAAACGAGCACCAGCATCACGACCACCCTTTAAGACAAAGGAGATCACACCCGAGCTCTTGCCATCACGCAGGTACTTCTGCGCTAACGCGTGGCTGGCATCACCCTCTAAACCTGGGTAGCTGATAGCCTTAACCTTATCGTGGCTGGCTAAGAACTTAGCCACAGTTAAGGCGTTCTTGCAGTACTGCTCCATACGCAGTGGCAGGGTCTCAATGCCTAAGTTGACGTAGAAAGCATTTTGTGGGCTTTGCAGACAGCCTAAGTCACGGATTAATTGGGCACGGGCCTTTACGATATAAGCAGCCTTACCAAAAGCCTTGGTGTAGATGCAGCCGTGATAGGACTCATCTGGCTCGACAAACTCTGGGAACTTGTCAGCGTGCGCAGTCCAATCAAAGTTACCGCTGTCGACGACGACACCACCCACACCTAAAGCGTGGCCATCTAAGTACTTGGTGGTGGAGTGCATCACGATATCAGCACCGAACTCAATTGGACGGCACAGATATGGGGTGGCAAAGGTGTTGTCGATGATAAGAGGCACACCATTGTCGTGCGCGAGCTTAGCGATGCGCTCGATGTCTAAGACATCGGTAGAAGGGTTAGCGATGGTCTCACCAAACACGGCCTTGGTGTTGGGACGGAAGTACTGCTGCAGTTCTTCGTTGCTCTTGTTTTGATCAACAAAGGTGATCTCGACGCCAAAGCGCTTGAAGGTCACAGCTAAGAGGTTGATGGTGCCGCCATAGAGGTTGGAACAAGCAACGACGTGATCTCCTGCCTTGCACAGGTTCATGAGCGAGATTAAGCAGGAGGCCTGACCGGAGCTGGTGCAGATAGCGCCCACGCCACCTTCTAAGGCTGCGATCTTCTTCTCGACGTTGTCCACAGTTGGGTTAGCTAAACGGGAGTAGAAGAAGCCAGCAGCTTCTAAGTCGAAAAGCTTAGCGACCTGTTCGGTGCTGTCGTACTTAAAGGTGGTGCTTTGGATGATAGGCAGAGCACCTGGCTCGCCGTTTTTTGGCTCATAACCACCGTGCAGACACTTAGTTGCAAATTCCATAAGCGTTTAAGCCAAAGTTTGCGCGTTGTCGCAGGCGCAAAGCTTAGCCATCTCCTTAAAAAGTCGTAAGTAATAGTGATGACCGTGGCGCAGCTCCTGGTGATGCTAGGGAGTGCCGAAGCATTAAGCTGGAAACCATCTGATGCTGGAAAGAACCTGTAGGGTGACCACGCAACGGATTTTGGTCGCCTACAGCCAGCACAAGAGAGTTAATATTAAGTGATCTTCCTCAAAAACGTGCAAAAGCGTGGGCACAAAGGGGTATTTGCACCAAAACAGAACGGTAACGGTGCTCTGGGCACGTGAACGGTGGATAAGGCGGGCATGTTAACGGAAGCAAAGAGCGAGAGAGTTTATCCATATGTTGGCATCGGCCTTTGCGGTGGAGTAAGACCTTTGATGCAGAGAACTGATATGGAGCTGCAAGCGTTGCTAGTGCGACGTATCTTTGAGGTAGTTTAAGGGCAAGTAGCTGTGCTCACACATGAGGAAAAGCTTTCCAAAGAGCGGCACCTCAGTACGCACACAGAAGGGAGGGCAAAGGAGGAAACTACGGGGCGTAAGCTCCGCGCGAAGCGCGGCGTAGGAGCAAGAGTAGTAGTTAGAGGAGGCGCGGCGGAAGAAGGCTCAACAGGGATTAGCGCAAACTCGGCGCTAGCACTGTTTCAACTGCTGTATCTGCCGTGTTGCTGCTGACTAAGAAGTGGAGCTGATGGAGGCGGAGAAGAAAGAGAAGAGCTGGGAAGCTGGTAGGGCTCAGGTCGTGGCGCTAAGAGTGGCCAGAGCTGGCATAAAGGCAGGGATATTGGGCGAGGCAGGTGTTACTACTACTACTACTACTGAGAGCAAGCGACAGTAGTTGTGAGCTGCTGCCGCTTGTAATGCGCCACATGACTCCCTTATGGTGAGATCTTACATGCAGATTCTGTTGCGGCAACATCCAGAGCTTGCTTGGCATGCAGCGCATCCCGAGGTGGCTCCAGATACGATCCAGCTGGGGCAAAGACTGCAGGGCGCTGCGCACTAAGCGGGAGGACTAAATGCTACTCAATGCTGCAGTAAAGCGCAGCGACTGTGAGACAGCCGCTGCGCCGGTGTACGCTTATTAAAGCTTAGGCCTGTGCTAAGGCCTGCTCTAAGTCTGCAATGATCTCACCCACATCCTCTAAGCCCACCGAGAGGCGCACCGTACCAGATTCAATACCCGCCTGTGCTAACTGCTCATCAGTTAACTGGCGATGAGACGAGCTGGCAGGGTGCAGCACGCAGCTTCTGATATCCGCGACGTGTACCTCTAAGCGTACCAGCTTGAGCGCATCGATAAAGCGGGCACCAGCCTCGCGGCTACCATCGAGCACAAAGGAGATCACACCCGAGCTCTTACCATCACGCAGGTACTTCTGCGCAAGAGCATGGCTGGCATCACCCTCTAAGCCTGGGTAGCTGATGGACTTAACCTTAGCGTGGTCTGCTAAAAACTCTGCTACCTTAGCAGCATTAGCGCAGTACTGCTCCATACGCAGTGGTAAGGTCTCTAAGCCCAAATTCACGTAAAAGGCGTTTTGTGGGCTTTGCAGGCAGCCTAAATCGCGGATAAGCTGCGCACGGCATTTGACGATATACGCTGCCTTACCAAAGGCCTCGGTATAGACGCAGCCGTGATAGGACTCATCTGGCTCCACAAACTCTGGGAACTTGTCAGCATGCGCTGCCCAATCAAAGTTACCGCTATCGACCACGGCACCACCTAAGCCCAGAGCATGACCCTCTAAGTACTTGGTAGTGGAGTAAACCACGATATCGGCACCAAACTCCATTGGACGGCACAGATATGGGGTAGCAAAGGTGTTGTCGACAATCAGCGGCACGCCATTGTCGTGTGCGAGCTTAGCGATGCGCTCGATGTCTAAGATCACGGTCGATGGGTTGGCAATGGTCTCGCCAAAGACGGCCTTGGTGTTTGGCTTAAAGTACTGCTGCAGCTCTTCGTTGCTCTGATTTTGGTCAACAAAGGTGACGTCCACACCAAAGCGCTTTAAGGTCACACCTAAGAGGTGAATGGTGCCGCCATAGAGATTGGAGCAGGCGACGACGTGATCACCAGCCTTGCACAGGTTCATCACGGAGATGAAGCAAGCCGCATGGCCAGAGCTGGTGCAGATGGCACCGACACCGCCGTCTAAAGCGGTGATCTTTTGCTCGACAGCATCTACGGTTGGGTTAGCTAAGCGGGAGTAGAAAAAGCCCGCTGCTTGCAGATCAAAGAGCTTGGCGACTTGCGCGGTGCTGTCGTATTTGAAAGTTGTGCTTTGAATGATCGGCAGAGCGCCTGGCTCGCCGTTTTGGGGCTCGTAACCACCATGCAGACACTTAGTTGCAAATTCCATAAGCGTGTTAGGCCAAGCTTACGTGCTTAGCTACTGCGCTTGAAGCAGCCGCCGGTTTTGTAGCGACCGCTGCTGGTCGCAACGCAGCACTGTGCTCAGACCATGCGTGTGATGATCGCTGCTGCAGCAGCGGCGTTAGCAGAGGCACAGCGGCGGGCACAGCTTAGCCTTCTCCTTAGAAGTCGTAGAGAAATACTTGGGTTAGCTTGAGGTGGGGAGAGGAGGTGAGGCTAGAGCAGCCTCGTTTTCAAGCTGAAAACCTGAGGATTGACTGCGGAGGTAAGGAGGGATGGCGACAGAGATAGAAGCTCTGTCAAGCTACCGCCAGCACAGGAAAGGTCATATTAAGTGAAAATAGGGATGAAATTGAGTAAACGTTTACATGGGTGCAATGTGCACTAAAAAAGTACAGACGGCGGGGACGAGCAACGTGTTGCTGTGTAGCGCTGGATACATGAATAAAGCGAGGACGGGGCTGTGGTCACTGGGAAAAGAGAGGTGGCAGCGAACAAGCGAGGGCTTTTTCCCTTTGTGTAGCAAAGCTACTTGCCATTCTCAAGATACATCGCGTTAGCGACGCTCGACGCTCCATATCAGGTTTCCACAGCAAAGGGTTTAATACCACCTAAAAGGCCGATTTTAAGCCGATACATTAGGGAGAAAATACTTTGAAGGAACAAAGGGGAAAACGCTCTCGAAAAAGCTTGGGGCGGGGCTATGGTGCAGCGACAGATGTGAGTGCCGCCCTTGGGGCGGGCATACAGTGAGAATAAAGCTACCCTGAGCTTTGTGACGTCAGCTGAGCTTTTACCGACACATCTGTGGTTTTTGGCTCATAATTGCCCACAAAATGACTACAATAGTGCAGTTTTGCCGCACAGAGTGGAGATACTGCTGTGGCTGTGAATTTCGCTGCTTCGTAGGTGTTGTGTAGCCTACGCTGTTTTCTGTTTGAAGGTGCTTCGTTCGTGTCGGAGGTTAGTATGTGCCTGCGAGCTCTAAAAGGAGTTATTGGCGGGGGCTTAATTGGCTGCTTGTTAGCAAGCTCGGTGGTAGCCGCGCCCCTTACAGCACAAGATGCGCAAAATAACTGCGTCTTGTTCTATTCTCTGCAAAAGGGCTCAAGCTTTAAGGTCGTAAAGGTCGACGTCTTAGACGCAGAAAACGGCGTGGTCTCGGTACGTATCTTAGGTCTGCCTAATAAGGTCAGCGTAACCTTAAACGGCATGGATGTGGGCCGACAAAAGGTGGACTCGCAGCAGATTAAGTGCGGTCGTGAGGTGGTAGGAGAGATCAGCAGCTACGATCTGCGCTCGCTTAACATCGATGCGGGGTACTTTCAGGTGTACGCTGGCGGCTTTACTGTAGGCAAGTCGGTAAGCTTACGTTAGTGCAGGTGCCTTAAGCGCATCCTCAGCGCAACAAAAAAAGCCGTACCAGATTGCTCTGGGCACGGCTTTTTGTTTAGCTGGAAGCTACCTTAGAGGTAGCCACCCTTGAGCACCCTGCTTAGGGGAGCTGCTCTTGCGGACTCATGCTTAGGTGTAGCCTCTTGCGAGAGCAACATCTTAGGTGTAGCTTCTTTTGAGAGCAACATCTTAGGTGTAGCTTCTTTTGAGCGCTACTCCTTAGTGGTAGCTGAGCGTAATAGCGCCTTAACGCCATGCGGCGTTAGTCTTAGAGCTTGCTGATCTCTTCGATCTGCGCCTTTATCTTAGCCAGCTGCTCCTTGTTAAGAGCTACTTGCGCCTTGGCGCCCTCGATGATGTTCGCAGGAGCCTTGGACACAAAAGCTTCGTTGTTGAGCTTGGCCTCGCCGCCCTTGATCATGTTCTCAAGCTTAGCAGCCATGTCACCTAAGCGCTTTAACTCCGCTTCCTTGTTCACCAGATCCTTCATCGGGATCAGGATCTCCGCCGTGCCAATAGGCTTGGCGATGCAAGGTGGCACGCTCTCACCAACCTCCACAAAAGTTGGCTTCTCAATGTTGCTTAAGAGCGTCAGGTAGTGCGAGTGATTTTCCACACACTCGTGCTCTAAAGCACCAGCGCCACGGATCATCACGCTTAAGGGCGTGTTTGGATTGGCCTTCATCTCCGCACGCAGGTTGCGCACGCCCGTAGTAAAGTCCTGAATCCACGCAATGGCCTTTTCTGCTTCCTCATCACGCGCAAAGTCGCTGCTTTGTGGGAAAGGAGCGAGCATAATGGTCTTTTGCTCGTTGAAGCGGCCTAACATTGGCGCCGTTTGCTGCCAAATAACCTCAGTAATAAATGGAATTACTGGGTGGGCTAAGCGTAACACCGCCTCTAAGACGTTGACGAGGGTGTACGAGGTGGCATTCTTTTGTGCCTCAGTCGCCTCTGGGTTCTTTAAGATGGCCTTAGTAAACTCCAGATACCAGTCGCAGTACTCGTTCCAGATAAACTCGTAGAGGAAGGTTGCCACCTGATCAAAGCGGTAGGCACTGATCGCGGTCTCGACGTTATCAATAGCCTGTGATAAGCGCGAGAGAATGAAGCGGTCAGCTAAGGATAAGTCCTTATCCTCAGGGGCGACGAGCTTAGCTGGGTCAACATTCATGAGCACAAAGCGGGAGGCATTCCACACCTTGTTGCAGAAGTTGCGGTAGCCATCTAAGCGCTTCATGTCCCAGTTGATGTCGCGACCATTGGAGGCTAAGGCACATAAGGTAAAGCGCAGCGCATCCGTGCCGTGTGGGGCAATGCCGTCCTTAAATTGCTTGCGGGTACGCTTAGCAATCTTCTCGGCAATTTGCGGCTGCATCATGTTCGCAGTGCGCTTCTTGACGAGGTCTTCCACACTGATGCCATCGATCATGTCGATAGGGTCAAGCACGTTGCCCTTGGATTTCGACATCTTCTGGCCTTCTTCATCACGAATCAAGCCCGTGACATAAACCGTGCGGAATGGAACTTGTGGCGTGCCGTCTTCGTTCTTGATGAAGTGCATGGTCATCATGATCATGCGGGCAATCCAGAAGAAGATAATGTCAAAGCCCGTAACCAGCACCGAGGTTGGGTGGTACATCTTTAAGGCTTCAGTATTATCTGGCCAGCCTAAGGTCGAGAACGTCCACAGCGCCGAAGAGAACCACGTATCAAGCACGTCAGGATCTTGGGTTAAGGCGACGTCAGCACCTAAGTGGTACTTTTGGCGCACCTCTTCCTCATTGCGGGCAACATAGACCTTACCCTCAGCGTCATACCATGCGGGAATGCGGTGACCCCACCACAGCTGACGGGAAATACACCAGTCCTGCAGATCACGCATCCATGAGTAGTACATGTTGGCGTACTGCGCTGGCACAAACTTAATGCGTCCATCTTCCACCGCTGCTAAGGCTTCCTTACCTAAGACCTTAGCGCGCACGTACCACTGGTCAGTGAGCATTGGCTCAATCGGCACACCACCACGATCGCCAAATGGTTGGGCTAAGGTGTGATCCTCAGTGTGGTCTAACAGGCCCTGCTGCTCTAAGTCCTCTAAGATGAGCTTACGGGCAGCAAAGCGCTCTAAGCCGCGATAGGCCTCAGGGATGAAATCGGTGGTCTCAGTGGATGGCTCACCATCAGTGTTAAAGACCTCAGCCTTATCACGCACCATGGCATCTTCGGTAAAGATGTTGACCATGGCCAGCTTGTGACGCTTACCGACAGCGTAGTCGTTAAAGTCGTGGGCTGGGGTAATCTTCACACAGCCGGTGCCGGTTTCCATATTGGCGTGCTCGTCAGCGACGATGACGAGGCGGCGGCCAACTAATGGCAGTACCAGCTCTTTGCCCACTAAGTCATTAAAGCGTTCGTCATTTGGGTTGACGGCAACAGCGGTATCACCTAAGAGCGTCTCAGGACGGGTGGTAGCCACTAAGAGGTGGTCTTTGCCGTCCTTGGTCTTAAGGCCGTCGGCCAGTGGGTAGCGGATGTACCACATGTGGCCTTTGACTTCGCGATTTTCCACCTCTAAGTCTGAGATGGCGGTGCGCAGCTTTGGATCCCAGTTAACGAGGCGCTTGCCACGGTAGATTAAGTCCTCGTCGTATAAGCGGACAAAGACCTCTAACACGGCGCGGGATAACCCCTCGTCCATGGTAAAGCGCTCACGAGTCCAGTCGACGGAGTCACCTAAGCGGCGCATTTGCTTAGTAATGGTGCCGCCAGATTGCTCCTTCCATTGCCAGATGCGCTGAATAAACTCTTCACGGCCTAAGTCGTGACGGGTTAAACCTTCCTCGGCTGCCAGCTTGCGCTCGACCACCATTTGCGTGGCGATACCAGCGTGGTCAGTACCGCATTGCCATAAGGTGTTGTCGCCCTTCATGCGGTGATAGCGGATTAAGCTATCCATGATGGTCTGCTGGAAAGCGTGACCCATGTGCAGGGAACCGGTAACGTTTGGTGGGGGCAGGGCAATGGAGAAAGATGGCTTGCTCTTATCGCCATTTGGCTTAAAGAAGCCCTGCTTTTCCCAATTTTGGTAGATCTCGTTTTCAAAAAGTTCCGGTTGGTAGGTCTTATCGATGTCCATAAAGAAGAGTGTTCTCAAGAAAATTGGGACTACCACCGCGCAAAACGCGGGTGCGGTGCACGCTGTTACGTGTCTTGAGCGCAGGGCACGGGGGCACCAAGCGCTTAGCGCAGAGCCTGTGGCATCTATGCACTACCGCAGACTTACGTCTGCGGTTTCACAGTGTTTCCACTGCCTTTTTTTAGTAGCATTCCGCTACCTGATCTTCTGATGTAGATTAAGCTTCTCCTCAAAGAAGACAAAACATACAGGCAGCAGCGTAAGTGCGGGCAAGAAGAACCTTGCTTAAGACGCGCGGAACCAAGGCGCTTTAGTCCTTTAGTGCAGGGGAGGTTCAGCGCCATTAGGCGTCAAGCGCTACTCTAGTGCCGTGTGTACCAGCGAAGCGTCATTTCAATTGCCGCTCGCTGCTTTTTCTCAGAGGCAGAAATGATATTGAGCTTGAGATGGGCGTACTGCCTGCGGTGGTGCTTGCTTTGCTGCTGATAGCTAATATCTCCTAACTAATTTGCATTATACCTAACACCGCGTGTAGCAGCGGCAAAGAAAGCAGGAAGCATAGCTTGAGTATGGGATCCGTTTGCGGCCTCCTGTGGAAATGATGGGGGCACCCCATCTTGTGGGTAAAGAAACGCTGTTTTCTACGCGGTTTGTGACCACATAGATGCTTTCCCTAGCAACGTTAGTTACAGTGTCACCTGCGTGACGTTATCTCCAAAGCAAGGCATACAACCAAAAAGCAGGTGGTGGTGGTAGTGGCCGCTGTAAATTCTTGGGCAGGTCTTTGCCTGCTTAAGGGCTACAGAGGAAAGCGCGTACCTGTTAAGCAGTGGTGTTTACTGTGGCTTAGAGCCAAACGCTGGTGCACAGCTCACAACATGTGACAGCAGTGGCGGGGCGGGCGCTTTTTGCGGGCGCTGGGCATGTCATTTGTACTAATTGGCCTAGCAAGAGGTTGACAATTGTGCTTGTTCTCCGTAATTTGGCTGTTCTAATGGCACACAGCGTGCCCCCGCTGGGTAGTGAGAGCTGCGCGCTGCTGACGGTCAGAGCGCTTCAGCGTAAGCAAAGAGTTTGAGCTCCTTAGCGTCGGTGCAGGACTTAACTTGTTATGTTGCTGGTGGCTACAGCTTGGGGGAGAGCTTGGCGTTTGCCATTACCATTGATATGAGCATTACCCAAAAGAGCAAGGCTACTCTGCAAGAAGCAAAGCTTTGCAGAGAGCGTCTAGCGGGATAAACTTCAGGTGCGCTGTTGCTAGCGGTGCTACCCCTTAAGGTAAGGCTCGCACCGTGCGTGGCTTCCGCTGTAAACTTGCGGCTGTGTCAGCTCTCTTACCACTCCGCTACCACTTGCCTTGCCACGACAACACAATGATTTTCTTTCTAACAATGGAGGCGGCGTTGCCTCAGGCCCTCAAGTAAGGGATAGAGTCGCGCCGATTTTGGATGCAAAAGACGCGTGCTGATCAAAGTCAAATCCGGCGCCGCAATGCGCAGCGTGCCACGCGTCGTATACAAGAGGAAACCGAAGAAGAGCACATCATTGAGGCTATGGACTTAAAGCGTCAGCCACAGCACTCGGTGCCTCTTGCCATGTCTGAAGAGATTCAGGCCAATTTGCGTGACCATTTCAAGCAGCAGCAAAAAGCTCAGCAGGAAAAGGCGCAGCAGGAGCAGCAAAGACAAAAGCAACAGCAGTCCGCAAAGCAAAGGGCTCGCGCCGCCAGTGCCGCTGTTCAGCGCTCGGCACAAAGTGGTAATGCCAGCTCCACAGGCAGAGCCTACTCGGCGGGCGCGCGCGCAGCCGCAGCTTCGTCTCGCTATGCCGATGAGGGTAGCCACAGCCGTGATGCTGACCGCGTTGCTGCCACAGCCGATCCGCACATTCCGCGTTCGCGCAGTCACCTCAATGCCCCGCAAGCTCCAAAAGAGAGCCATGTGCTGCGCAATGTGCTGCTGGTGTTTTTCTTGGTGGTGGTACTCGTAGGCACGGGGGTGGTCTATCGCGGCTATACCATGTTGCAAAGCCTCAACACCTATCAGGTGGTAGCGCACAGCGAGCCGTATGAGCTTAAAGAAGGTGCGACGCTAGCCACTGTGGTGCGGGATTTAGCCTCCCGTGATTACCCTGAGCCTATCCTCAAACTGTGGGTTAAGCTCAATCACGGCTACTACCCAATGATTCAGCAGGGTAAGTATGCCATTGATGGCGTAAAGACCTTACCGGAGATCCTCTCGGATATGCGTGAGGGTAACGTCATAAAGATCAAACTGCCAAAGCTGGCACTGATCGAGGGTATGACCGTTACCACGGTGTTACGCCGCTTAGCCGCACGCACGGACTTAGTCCAGAGCCCCTATCTTGAGAGTATCTTTGCTAATGCCGCAGAGTTTATTCAGCGCACGCTGGTGACTTCGGAGTCTGACCAGAGCTTATTGCAGGCGATTGGTGGCACGCACGCCTCGCTTGAGGGTTTGCTCATGCCTGCAACTTACGACTATGAGCCCGAGCATACAGTAACCATTGATCTCGTGGGGCAGGCTCTGACCAAAATGGCTACCTTTATGCGCGAGCGCTATATTGACCGTGATCAGAGCATTGATCAGGTCTTAAAGAGTCCTTACGAGGTGCTGATCTTAGCCTCGATTGTGGAGCGCGAGAGCTCACTTGAAAGTGAGCGCAACATCATTGCTGGTGTGTTCTTAAACCGCTTAAAGCGTGGCATTATGCTGCAAACTGACCCTACGGTCATGTACGGTGTCAGCCCTGACTTTAAGGGGCCATTACGCCGCTCGCAGTTAAGACACGACACGCCTTATAACACTTACACCCGTGTGGGCTTACCACCAACGCCGATTGCCATGCCGTCGGAGAGTGCGATTATGGCGGTGTTACATCCGGCGGAGACTAATGCCCTGTTCTTTGTGGCTAAGGGTCCTGACCCACAAGATGGCCACCTCTTCTCGGCGACGCTGCGTGAGCACAATAAGGCAGTTGCTGCTTACCGTAAGGCGGTGCGTGAGTATAAAGCCGAGCAGCAAGAGCAGCAGTAGCGCGTAGTAGCCTTGCCCTCAAAGCGTGTGATGCTGCGCTCTAAGCTAAGAGCAGCGGAGCAAAACGTCTCTGTGCTTCTCTTTGTGCCTTGTGCTCAAGACGCTACACTGACATCTGGCAGTTGGCTCGCAGTGGTTTTTCCTGATAAATAAGCTGTTGCTGCTGTACAACTCTAAATGATAGCCACCACATTGAAACTTGAACTGGGGCATCTCCAGCTTTAAGGCTATCTCCTTACCCTTGAGTGTTAGGTGTCAGTAGATCCACTCTCAGGTAAACGCCGTATCTTAGAGGTTTGATAAAAATCAGCTGCAACTTCTCGCCGTCAGACTACAGGCGCGCAGGCGTCTTTGCTGTCTTTTAGCCCAGCAGCGTCCCAGTGAGCAGCACTGCGACGCTGCAAACTACCCAGAGTACGGCAGCAATCACCACAATCACCTCAACCACAAGGGCACAGTCCACGACCATTGAGGGGCAAATTGCCAGATGTCAGCTGCACCTTGTAGCACCAATAGAGACGTCATTACGTGATGATGACCGGATGAAGTTGCTTTGCAGCAGCAGCTACTAGCAGAGCACATCGCGGTGACTTTTCCCAACCGTTCCTGCTGACACTTGGCACACTTCACCGCTACCGCTTACCGCAAATGGGCGCCGCACTGTGTGCTCACAACTCTGTGCTGTGTGCTCACGCAAGGTAGACGTAACCGCGCCACGCCCCATTGCAGCAAGAGTAGGGGACAGTAAGAGCATGGTGGTAGACAACAGCACGCAGCCTCGCTTTTATTCCAGCCGGTGCTTATGCCGCTCGGCACCACCGCTCACCTCCTGATCAGCGCTTAGCTTAGGTGAGATCTCTTCACCTTAACCTTCCCCGCCCGTCACTGTGACCATACCCAGCGCCAGCTCCGCGTCAGTTCCCCTGAACCCCCCCATTTCAGCACAGCGCTTTTCTCCCCGTTATAATAGGCTGTTTTTGTTATGAGGTAATTATGCCCCTAAGCTCTGCTCCATCAGCCTTAAATCCACATCGTGGCCTCTTTATCGCCCTCGAGGGCGGTGAAGGCGCAGGTAAAAGCACCCAATTAGCCACAGTTAGAGACTACTTGACCGAACAGGGCTTTACCGTAGAGTGTACCCGCGAGCCAGGTGGCACTAAGCTCGCCGAGCAAATTCGTAGTGTTCTCTTAACACCAGATCCCGACGAGTCGCTGTGCTCAGCCTCTGAGCTTTTGCTCATGTATGCCGCTCGTGCCCAGTTAGTAAATTCCAAAATTAAGCCCCTCTTAGAGCAGGGCGTGGTGGTGATCTCTGACCGCTTTGATCTGTCTACCATTGCCTATCAGGGCTATGGTCGCGGCTTTTCTTTAGAGCAAATTGCTGCTTTACGCCAAGTGGCTATTGGCGACTTTAAGCCTGATCTCACCTTGCTCTTTGATGTGCCTGTAGAAGTGGGGATGACCCGCATCAAGAAGCGCTCAGCCAAAGATCGCATTGAGCAATCCTCAATTGATTTCTTTACCCGCGTGCGGCAGGGCTATCTTGAGTATGCTGCGCAGCACCCCGATGAAGTCTGTGTGCTGGATGCTACCGGTGATGTCGCTACTGTGGCGCAGCAGGTACGCGCGCTCTTAGCGCAGCGCTGTGCGTCTTTGCGGCAGCAGTAGTAGCTGTAGGCAGCAGTAGCAGGCAATACGTACAGCGTGCTGTGGACAAAATAGAGAGGACAGGGCATGTTTGCTCAAGTGCAAGAGCTGCACTCGTGGTTGCAGCCGTACTACCAGCAGTTTATTACCACCCTGTTGCAGGGGCGGCTCACCAGCTCGATTATCATCTCTGGTCATGAAGGACTCGGAGGCAATGAGCTCGCCTTAGCCATGGCGCAGTTTTATCTCTGCCACCATCCGAGCGAGCACGGCGCCTGTGGTACCTGCAGCTCCTGTCAGATGTTTAAGCGCCTCACCCACCAAGACGTGGGTGTGGCCTACGCCACTAACGCCGATGAGTTTGATAAGAACCTCGACTTTATTGATGACATGATGGGCCTCATGGCGCGTAAGCCGAGCGCTACGCGGCGCTCGCTGCGTGTCGACACCATGCGTAAGGTGACTAACTTTTTAAATGAGTCAGCTGTCAGTGGTGGACGCGGTAAGGTCGTCATTATCCATGGGGCGCAACTAATGGGTGAGGGCGCGGCTAACGCTATCTTAAAGACCTTTGAGGAGCCCAGCCCAAACTCTCTTATCATCATGACCACCACCAGCTTAGAGGCGCTGTTACCGACTATTCTCTCGCGTGCCAGCAAAATTGTGCTGCGCGAGGTGCCGGTAGATGAGGCTGTGGCGTATCTGCTCAATCACGACAACCAAAAGCCATGGGTGCCGCACTTTTCCTTTGACTTTGAGGGAAAGGAGGCAGACTACGACAGTCGCTTAGCAGCGGCCTTAGAGGACTGTAAGGGCTTAAAGGAGCCGATTGGGGTAGAGAGAGCGCAGATTGCGCTGTCTCTAAACTCCTACGCACCTTTAGCAGCAATGCAGATGCTGCTGGCTGGTGATGATTTGCAAGTGGCTAATGTCGTCAATAGCATTGCGCAGTATGTGCAGTCGCAAGTGCAATGGCGCTCCGCACAAAAGAAGCCGCTACGTACTGAGTTTGGCCGTGAGGTGATTACGAGCATGCGTAAGCTAGCTAAGCCTCTGCAAGAGCGCTTACTCTCGGAGCTGCTCTTAGAGACTCTCAAATACAAGGCCAATGTACCCGTAGATGAGCTGCCTCTTATTAATTACGGCCGTGCGACGTGCCTTGAGTCCTTACAGGTGGATCACATCTTTGCGGCCATGGATAAGCTGCGCTTTATTGCCGACCGTTCACCGCTCATTCCATCGCGTGCTTCGCAGGCTCTGCTGCGCACGTGGCTGCAGCGTTTAAGCGCACCGTAACGCACAGGCAAAAAGCAGCCAACAGGCAGCACCTCTGATTAGGGGCAGGGGCGGGCGCTGTAGAGACCGTGATGGCTAACCGTGCTCATGGCCAGCTGTTCTTACGAGAGCGTTTTCCATCTTGTGCCTGCAGAGTGCTTTGCCTCGAGGTTATTGGGGACTGCTTGGTATAGCTTAAAATCGGTCTTTTGGCTCTGCTCAGAGTTTGGTGGATACCACAACGTAGCCTCATATCTTTTTTAGGTAAGAACATGAGCTGTGGTTATGGCGTTTAAGGTTAGCCACCTAAGAGTGTATGTTGGCTATCTCCACCAAACTCTGAGGAGAACCTGTATTTCTAAGGTAGGTAGGTTAGTGGCAAGTATCTTTGCTCACCTCGGGAAAGCACTCTCGTTCCTACCTCGAGGTATGGTGGCTGATGGCGCTGGGCTGCTGCCCCGCCGCGCAATAAGCTGGCGTTATGCGCGCTGGTATATCCCTGTACCCTGCTGTAGGCAGCCATGGAAGCAGTCTGCAGCTCAGAGTTACCATACCAGTTCCCTGTTGGTAGTAGCGCTTACCGAGCCTATGGGGCGCTGCTGTAGCTCTGGCCTTACTCTCAGAGGCAGAAGCACAGTAAAACTTATGGCGGGAGTAGTGCGTCTTCAGGACAGCTGCGCTAGCGCTTATGTCTACAAAAAGACGGTACCAGAAGGTGCTGGTTACGGCGACGCATCACGGTAAGAGCGAGGTTGATGCTGATGGTAGGTGAGCTCGGGGTTAGATCTGACGTAACTTTCTTTGCCACTTCCTTAGCCATTGCCTTAGCCACTGCCGCTGCCACTGTCGACATCATTCCTGTAGCCGCCCGCGTTGTCTCTGTGAGGCCTCTTTTGCGGGCATTGCTGACGCTGTGCAGGTCACACTAACTCCCTTCTGGCGTAATCGTCCCTGAAAAAACAGCTCTGTTATTTGGGACAAGATTCACGTTAGCGGCTACAATAGAGCAACCTCTTTTGCCTTTGCCGCGCCTCTAGCAATTTCTACTGTCTCATCGTTTAGTCTGACGATGCCTGACACAGCCTGCCACCTTTAGAGGACGCTTCCAGCCAAAGAGCGTGTTTTGTAGTTTCACCAAGCGGAAAATCAGACCATGCTGTTAGACAAGTACGTATTTCGCGAGCTCGTAAAATCGCAGTTTGTGGTGCTGCTTGTCTTAGTGGCTATCTTTGCCGGTCAAAGCATCGTGCGCCTCATGACCGAGGCTTCCTTAGGTAATATGCCACCACGCCTTATTACCTTATTCATGCTCTACTCTTTGCCAGAGTTCTTAATCTTCCTGTTTCCGCTCACCCTCTACGTGGCCATTATCATCACCTTAGGTCGTATCTGCTCTGACTCGGAAATGGTGGTGATGCGCTGCGTGGGCTATTCTCCTACCCGTATCATGATGGTGGCACAAACCCTTGCCTTGGTTAGCGTCATCATTGTCTCCTTTATCAGCTTAGATCTCGTTTCGCGTGCGGCCAATGCCCGCTATGAGCTCGAGCAGCAAGCTACTACCAACCCAGAGTTTTTGCCTATCGACAGCGGTCGCTTTGTCACTATAGGCAACTTCAACATTTACGTTGAAGACGTCCGTAATCGTGGTATTGATGATCGTGATATTAGCAATATCTACGTCATCGAAATGGACAGCTATAGCAATCGCACCTCCTCGATTACGGCAGCACGTGATGGCCACTTGGTCTTAGACCAAGATGGCGTGCGCTGGTTAGAGCTGAATGATGGTCGTCGCTACGAGATTGCCCGTGATGGCTCCTACTACAAGCTGCAGTTTGAAAAGTTTCGGGCACCACTATCGGGCAACATCACTGAAGAGACCCGTGAGCGGCGCGAAATATCGCGCATGAGTACCAGAGAGCTCTTACTCTCGCCAGATAAGCGCGAGCAAGTGGAGGCGCAGTGGCGTTTCTCGCCTATCTTTGCCACCTTTGTGCTGTGTATGGTGGCGGTGCCACTTTCGATGGTTAACCCCCGCCAAGGCCGCTTTGCCCGTCTGATGCCTGCCATTGTGATTTACGTGGCGTACTACCTGTTCTTAATGTCGCTGCGCAATCTCATTTTGACTGACACCATTCCGCTGTACCCTGGTCTCTACGCAGTACCGCTGGTGTTCTTGTTATTCGTGGCTATCCCACTGAACCTGCCAAAGTCCTACATCAAGAGATGGAGCCGCAAGTCACGGGTAACCACTGCTGCTGCCGCCGCTGGTGCCGCTGCTGCTACCAATATGACTACGCAGAGCAGTGCTGCTGACGCTACTGCCGCTAAAGATGCTACTAAGAGCAAGGCGGAGACGACTCAGAGCACTGAGCTTGCTGCAAGCACCAAGAGTAAGGCCAGTACTGCGAGTGACTCATCTCAGGATAAGGATGAGAAGGCAAAGCGCTCAAGCGACGATAGTGAGGGGAGATAAGGCACAATGTTTTTTGGCATTATCGATCGCTACGTTGGTCGCACCGTCTTAAGCATGATCTTTATTGCGACGGTGGTGTTGACCACAATTGCGGGTATTGTGACCTTTATTGACCAGACCCGCCACTTAGGCAGTGGTGATGTCGATTTCCTCTTTTTGCTCTGGTATGTCTGCTTACGCTTACCAGGCCTTGTGGTGATACTTTTTCCTATTGCTGTGCTCTTAGGTGGTGTGATCGGCTTAGGCCTGCTCTCTAAAAACTCCGAGCTGGTGGTGATGCAGAGCAGTGGCATGTCTAAGACGCAGATCATTCTCAGTGCCTGCAAGCTCATTTTCCCTGTGGTGTTATTGGTCAGTGTCTTTGGGCAAGTAGTAGTGCCAGAGATTGAGCAGTACGCCGAGAACCGCTATAACTATGCTGAGAGTGGTGGCCGTATTTCCCGCACTAACTGGGGTTTATGGTTACGTGATGGCGACAGCTTTATCTCTGTGCGTCGCATCATGTCGGATAACTCTATCCACGAGATCTCCCGCTACGACTTTGATGGCATCAATCTTACTAAGATGTCTACGGCGAGCACGGGTGTCTACAACCCACAGAACCAAAAGTGGGATATCTTCCATGTGCGTAATGTAGTGTATGGGGATAGGAATCTTACCGTGTATGAGCGGCCAATGGAGCAGTGGTCGATGTACCTCAATCCTGACCGCATGGAGATCTTTAACTTTAAAAGCAATGAGCTCAGCATTGCGGAGCTGGTGGACTACATTGACTACCTCAAGAAGAACAACATCGATTCTGACCGCTATCGCACGGCGCTTTACAAGAAGTTTGTGCTGCCGGTGGCCATGATCGTGATGCTGCTCTTAGGTGCCTCGACGGTGTTTGGATCGTTACGCTCGGTACCGATGTCAGCACGTGTGCTGATGGGCTTAATCTTAGGCTTCTTGTTCTACGTGACTAATGAGGTACTGCCTAACTTTACCTACATTGTGGGCTTGCCACCGATAGTGGGCGTGGTGCTGCCTACCTTGATCTTTGTGGTGGTATCGCTGCTCTTGCTAAATCGCAAGGTCTAAGCTCACAGCTGCGAGCCTAGTTGCTGTCATTACAGTGATCATGCTGGGGCGGGCGCGGCAAAGCGCGCTCATAGCAGGAAAATACTCCACGCATCACCCACCTTGCGCCCAAAACTATGCCCCAACTTTCTCCACGGGGCTCTAGACAAAGCACTTCTTTGCCATTACAATAAGCATCCGTGAGCCAAAGTGGCGGAATTGGTAGACGCAGCGGATTCAAAATCCGCCGCTAGAAATAGCGTATGGGTTCGAGCCCCATCTTTGGTACCACAGCATTTCTTTTCTTTTCTTCCCCTCCGCGATTTCTTCTTTCCTCTGTTTCTCCTGAGTCTTCTTCTTCTTCTTCTTCTTTCCCGACAGCCTTATTGTCTTTGTTGCCACCGCTTTAGCCCTTCTGCTCTAAGCCTATCCTCATTCTCTGCTCACTACAATGAGCCTATGTCATTACATCCATCCCGTGCTGTACTGTCGGTAGTAAGTAAAGCAGGCCAGCCCCTGTGCTCTGAGGCTGATCTGAGGAGCGTTACTCTCTAGGAACGACGGCTCTACTCAGAGTTTGGTGGATACCAAAAAGCAGCAGCGCCCTGCGATCAAGCATGGCCCCATGTGATGGCGTTTTGCGTGACCAACTTTAGAGTAGTATTGGTGCCCTATCCACCAAACTCTGAGGAGAGCCGGAACGACTTACTTAAGATATGACGGGCTTTAGGATAAGCATGGTGCACTGTCTGAAGCTAGGATTAAACTCAACTGCACCATTCATCTCGAGGTGTGTATTTGCCATCACGCATCCCATCTGCCGTCATTTATTAGAGCACGCATTCCTGAGTGGTAAAAGCCCCATAGCGATCTTAGAGCAAGAGCGCCTGTGTGGCTTGCTGCTTAGCAATTTCCCTGAAGTGTGATCCATTTCGCGCTTCTGTGCTATAAGCGCCAATGCTTAGCGCCCATCGCATACAATGAGGGCAGATAGGCTTTTCTTTGCTGCTACAGCACAAGCGTGTTGCTGGGGAGTAGTATCGTGAGATATCTCTTTTTGTTTCTTACCATGGGCCTCTGTGCCCTCACAGCAGTACTCTTTGCTCCGGCAAATGCTACGGCTGTGTCCACTGAGCAGCTCACCCCATTAGCGGTAACCACTCGCACTGAGAGCGTCGCGCTCTTTGCGCCAGAGGCGCTGCTCCTTGCTCATGACGACTACCGTGACCATGATTACCGTGATCGCTATGATCGCGATTACGACCGTGACCGCGACTATCACGACCGTTATGACCGTGACCACTATGGCCGTGATTACCACGATCGTTACGATCGTGACTACGACCGTGATCACTACTATCGTGGTGACCGCTGGCATGGCCGCGATTGGGAAGATGAAGACGAGTGGGATGAGGACGAATGGGAGCGTGACGAAAACGAGTGGGAGCCTGATGAGGACGAGCCTGATGAAGACGAAAACGAGTGGGGCGATGAGTGGACTTAAGCCACAGCAGCCTTTATTGCAGAATGCTCGAGGGCGTTTTCCCATGTGTGAGCCTACCTTAGAGATACGTCGCGATACGACGCTTGATGCTCCATATCAGGTTTCTGCATCAAGGGTCTTAACCCACCTCAAAGGCCGATTTTAAGCCCATATCATAGGGTGAAAATACTCTGACGGCACAAGGGAGAAAACGCTCTCGCCTGCTCTGTAGGCCTCGCACTTGGATGACGTCAGCTCCTGCCCATCTCGGCCTAAAAGATCGCCCCCCTTAGCCGTTCTAAAGGAGTGATTACCGCTGGAGCTGGTTCGTAGCAGTAGGGGGTAGAGGGAGCGCCCACGCTGTTATGAGCTAACCACCATCCAGCGTTTAGTGCCCTTGTGGCATGCTCATATCAATCAAGTTTACCGGTGCTGTCGGCTCGTTCTGATTGCACCAATCATAACGGTGTCACCCCCGCAATTGAGAGCCTGCGCTGGTGAGACCGCAGTAGGTACCACTTTTAGCTGTAGTGGCTAGACGAGGCGGGAACCGCTACAGGGTAGGTGCCTAATCTCAAGTAGGCAGACATTGCTCGCATGCGCAAAATGCTGTCATTAGCGATGTGCTGCTTACACGTTCTTAACCCCGTATCACAGGGATTCTTATGAAAAAGACGACTTGGCATCGGGCTCTTGGCCTCACTACCATTGCCGCCTTCTGGGGGCTCTCCTTTACTGTTCATGCCAGCGACTATAGTGCGCCACTTGACCTCAGCTTGCACGCGGCCGCACCTTTAGCGGTAGCAGCAGAAGATGCTGCGCCAGCGGCCTTAGGGGCGGGCGCTGTTAGGGACACCTTATTAGTGTCGCCAGTGTTACTCGCTGACGATGATTGGGACGATCGTTACGATGACGATCGGTGGGATGATGACCGGTGGGATGACGATGATGACGACCGGTGGGACGATGATGATCGTTGGGACGATTAGCGCTTAGCCAGCACTTGCCGGATGAGAGCAGCAGCTCCTGTCCAATAGTGCTTGTGACTTAGAGTAAGGCCATTGCTCAGCTGGGCTGGCTGTAAGCCGCACCGTTCTGCGGGGCGGGCGCTGCCATTAGCTATCGCGCAGCTTTGGTGCTAGTGTGCGATTCATGGGGGGCCATGAAAGAAGGATGGTTGGCATGACAAGGAAGTGCCTTCAAGGTACTTTCTGCCAAGCAGGTTCGCTTCGGAGTTTGTATTAGACCACGTTGTTGTATCCACCAAACTATGAGCAAAGCTCAAATGCAGTACCCCATGAATTGCACACTAGAACCGCAGCTTTTGAGGCTGCCTTTGTGTTCCGTGTGCTTTACCATCACCCAGAAATGAAAAACCCGAAGTTTGTATCTTCGGGTTTTCTCTGGATGCTGCTTGTGACTGCTAAATGAACTACCGCAGACTTACGTCTGCGGTTTCACAGTGCTAACTCTGCTTTTACACAGTGTTAACACTGCTTTTTTCTAGTAGCGAGCCGCTATCTGATCTTCTGATGTAGATTGCGGATCACTACGG
>JAHLFE010000184.1 GCA_018884035.1 Candidatus Anaerobiospirillum pullicola | reverse complement strand
GGAATACAGGGCTCTAAGCTGGTAGACTAAAAGGCGGAGTATTTACCCCCCATATGATTGGCCTAAAATCGGCCTTTTACTAAGGTAAAAGGACGGTGACGGCATAGCGTGCCCTGCTCGTTACTGCATGGCTTGTTGATCTACTGCTTCATCGGTAACAGAGGCCACCTCCAAGGCCTCTTCTAAGTTGCTCTTATCAGTGCCATTGGCATCCACAGTGGTCTCTAGCAGGGTGTTTATTAGAGCAGCTTTAGCGTCAGCTCTAGCTTTAGCCTTAGCCTCAATATCTGCCCTAACAGCAGCCTCAAACTCTTTCTTGAGATCAGCAGCTGCGTCTGCTTCTGCTCTTGCCGCCTGAGCAAAAGATAGTGCAACAGTTGCTGCCTTAGCCTTAGCATCAGCCGCAACATCAGCTTTTGCTTCAGCCTTAGTTGCAACCTTAACCGCAGCATCAGCTTTCTTTTCAGCTTTCTTCGCAAGCCAATCCTTGGTCTCACTGCTTATACGCAGCCGGTCGAGCTCTAGGATCGTCTGGACAACATCTGTTGGCCAAGAAGGAATCACCTTACCAGTGTTCTCAAGGACTTGCTTACGCTCATGATTAAGAAAACCAAAAAAGAGCTCAGCAAAAGGGAAGTTAAACAAGTACTTGTCGAAACTGAGCTGGTAAAGCTTGCTCTGGAGCCCGTCTAGGTTACCCTTTTCTTGGAAGAGCTCAGTGGCTGCCTGCTCGATAGTATGACGAAAGAGCTTGTCAAGCATGTACTGGAGCATGCGAGGGAAGAAGTCCTTGTCAAAACCCTCTTGATCAAAGCTATAGACAAGCGATCTCACATGGCAGGAGCGATCTAAACTAGCTTCGCTTTGATTAATGCGTTGAATCTTGCGCAACGAGGAAAAGACTTGAGCACCACGCTCAGAATCGTTGTTATCAAGCGATACCTCGGGATCTGTAAGGAATGTCCTAAAACCGTTACGGTCGTTGAGGTAGTAACCTACGGCCTCCTTGACGCCTGATACTTTGCAGCCAGCCTCATGTTGGGCACGAGTAAGTGCCTCGTCTAAGCAGTCCATCAGCGGAGCGCAGTATTTTTGGCGCACCTCTAAGATCTTGCTAAGTACGGCAGTGCGTTCCTCTTCTGTCAGTCTGCCAAATTCAGCATAGTGCCACGATCTCTCCATGGCGTCTGACCACGCACGCCTAGTGTGTCTCTCCACAGCAAATACCAAGATAAGATAGTAGATACTGTGAATTACGTGTTGGACAGCAGGTGGCAGTTCAGCAACGTACTCCTTGAGTATTTGGCTAAGGTCGCGCTGCTCCTCCGTTTCCGTTGAGCTGTTGCGACTGCTATTGCCTTGCTTGCCAGCGGCCTTCTCCTTTGCCTCATTGAGGAAATCATCCTCAAGCTTAAACATGTGCTTGAAGTAAGTCATCATAGGCTCAGCAAGATTGCGGAGCAAATGAGAGCCACAGAACTGGTTTAAGCCGTCTTTGCACTTTGCAAGAGACTTATAGAACCCCAGCTTATCGGAAATGAGATCGTCCCCTATTTTGACCAAAATACCAACTACCTTGTCCATGGTGCTATTGGTGCGGTTCTCAACGCGCTCAAAGATGGTAGCCTGCAAATCAGCTGATTTTGGAGAGGTCGCTATGACCACGTATTGGTTGGTTTTCTTCTTGTAATGGCCGTGCTGCTCTAGCTTGTACAAGGGAAAAGGAGTCTCATCCATGTGGAAGACATGGTTGCTTTGCCACATGGCATGCTTGAGCATGTTGTAGGCAGGCTTCGCAATGATATCCACAAGATCAAACGACTTGAGGATACTTGCAGGAGTAGAAACGATTCCTGTGCTGGCTTGGAGCTGATTACAGCACTGCTCCAAGGATAGCTTGCCGTCAAAGTAAGCCATCCATACTGGCATTAAGGCCGAAATGGGGATACCAATCTGGAAGCTACTGATAGACTCAGGCTTTTTGATGTTTGTAGGATCATAGCTAGCAACAGGGACAGAAGAAGGCGAAAATACCCTAATCTGTTTGCCCTGAGGATCCTCACTGAAATCACGGTATAGGAAAAAGTCTTGCTGGTACATCTCAGCATCAGCTGACTCTGAAGAGCTGTAACCACTTGGGTTACGGGTACGCGTTCGGCTAGTCCACAATAATGGACAGGAAACAACTCCAGCACACCAAGCGCCTCTACCGGCGCTAAAGTCAGACAGGAGTTGCTCTGCGGATACGACAACCTCATTTCTGAGGTCTTCTGGCATCACAGGAGCCAAGTCTACCGTGTAGTTGATGTGATTTGCTGTCTTTGCGTTGTTCTCAAGTTGGTATTTTGAGGTTGTGCCCCCTACCTTAGTAGGGGCCTTGGTCTCATGCTTCTTTAAGAAATTAGCCGCCGACGCAACGGCAGCCTGCCCCTCAGCAGGCAAGGATGCAGATGCCTCAACCACTCTGCCAATAGCATTGTGAACTTGGCTGGTGATACTGCCCACAGCTCTTTTGCTGACAGAGCGCTTATTGTCTCCGGTAAACTCTGATGTACGACGTTGTGAGATCTTTAAGCCGTTCTCACTCACCTGCACCAAGTAGTTGATGACAACAAAGTTAGACTGCAAGATACCTTCTACCTTGGTCGCTTGAACAGCCTTAGCAATGGTAGGGGATTGCATGAGCTTCTTGACTTCACTGGCCCATGCCTGCATAACCGGAGAAACAGCTCTCTTAGCCATCTGCTGTGGACTTTTGAGCAGCTTACCGTCGTCATTTAGCAGTAGTGGATTAAACGCCACAGACAAAAGGTTGAAACCGCCTACCACAATTGTCTCGCGCAGAGCTTTCCTAGCGGCATGAAGGTGGTGTTCATCATTCGCACCCGCTTGCACTCGCAAC
Source organism: Candidatus Anaerobiospirillum pullicola (assembly GCA_018884035.1). GTDB lineage: Bacteria > Pseudomonadota > Gammaproteobacteria > Enterobacterales > Succinivibrionaceae > Anaerobiospirillum > Anaerobiospirillum pullicola. Next base: position 14,406 of record JAHLFE010000184.1, on the reverse strand, counting down.
TGCTTTACCTTCTTGATCTCTTGCTCGATCTCTTGGCAAAATGGCACTACCAGCTCAGAGCAGCAGAATGTAAGCGATGGGATAAATTTAGCAAGGAAGGCGTTACTAGTGCGATCTACTTCTTTTAGTGGCTTGATCAGCTGCTCAAGCGCTTGTTTACTAGCATCGTAGACAGTACGAGTACTGATGATAGTAGCATCGGCCTCAGCATCAGCCTCAGCATCAGCTTCTGCCTTTGCCTCTGCCATATCTGAAACAAATAGCTGCAGGGATCTGTCGAAAAAAAGGGCGTCTACCTCAGGATTGAATGAGCTCTTGGTGCCTGAGTCAACGTAGGCACCTTGAGGGTAGGCAAGTTGGAAGAAGTCAGGGAAAGATGTACTTTGGTGGAAATTAGCGACGATCCTGTCGGCATAGTCGGCGTCGGCATAGTCGGCATAGTCGGCATAAAGGAAATCTAAGCAAATTAGCGGTAATATTGGCATCGATTGTTTTTTTTTGAAGTGCTCCCAAGGCTTTCGCTAAGCCATTGGGAGCTATTGAAACAACGAAGAGCTCAGTGCGCTATCACGAGCTGTGCGACACCGAACTATCTACCCTGTGAGCAAGCGCTTAAGTTGGGCTAGGCTTAAGCGGCGATAACACTTCTTCTTCTTCTCTTGCGGCTTCTGCTGCTTCTGTGTCTGCGTCTGCTGCTTCTGCTGCTTATTATTCCCCAGATACTGTGCTAAGAGCTCGTGATATGTACCCTGTGTCAGTTTACTAGTGAGCTCAACCTTCTGCTCAACCTTCTTTGGATCGTGAAGGCCAATCAGGCGTAGCACCGTCTTCCTGCTGTTGAAGCATACCACCCAATGCAGTCCCTCGCTAACGTCCATCATGCATTCAGATATCACATGTGACGAAAGAGAGTCGTAACGCTTGCGCATATCAACAGGATCAAGCATCAGAGAGATCTTTACCTGTGTGATCTTAGGCCAGGCAAGCTGCTTTTTGATCTGAGCATTTAGCGCTTTATCTTTAGGAGTTACAAGGTAGCAGCTTGGCTGCTTTGTGTCGCAAGTGTCGCCCAAAAGTTGCCGGTAAGTTCCATCCGTTAGTTTGCAATCACACTCAATCTGATGATCGCCGCAACTCATCAGCAAACGTAAGATCTTCAGCCTGCTGTTAGAGCAGATCGCCACATCAGGCCCTGAGGTGACATTGATGTGGTATGGCGGTGACAGCATGTCCGAGGTAAGCGAGTTAAAGTGCTTACGGCAATCAACTTGGGTGACGATGGCTATGGGTTTCCCTGCAAGCGACAGTACGCTCATAGGCAAATACCTCCTACGCTTAGCACCTGTCTAAGGCCGATAATATGCTCTTAAGCAATATTCATACATTGCTGGGGGGGTAAACGCCCTCGGATGATCGGCTATTTGTGCAAAAGATAATTGCTGAGGCTAAGGAAAATCACACAATCACAGAGCACTCCGATGGCTATCTTGAGACCAGTGTGGATTTCTCTTTTAGTGCGCCATCAGCAGCAATGGCCTTTGTTTATGGGTCGGGTGTTGGTGCTTTTGATAAATGGCACAATGAGGCTGGTGTCACCTTAAGGACGCTTTTAGCACAAGCAGATGAGTCCGTTGAAACAGATGCGGCAGAAGATGCTGCCCAGCCACAAACAACTCTTACAGATGAGATCCCAGAACAGCTGCGTGGTGTGTTGCTCTTTCAGGCACGCAACCTCTCCGCAAAGATGTCGTATCGCGGCGAAAAACAATGGGTGGTGCTGGCAGGTTCGCAGTTGCGTGGCGTAGATCGTAAGGATACACAGGTCTCTACGAGAAAGATTATTGCCGAAGCTAAGAAACGTCACGAGCTAACAGAGCAAGCAGATGGCTCATTTGTCATCAATCGAGATTTTTATTGTAAAACTCCATCTGCAGCACTGGCTTTGGTCTTGGGCGGAGAAGGTACCGATGCTTTGACTCATTGGCACAATGAGGACGGTGTCAAACTAAGAGCGCTATTAGCGCAGGCAAAGGCAGATGCGCCTGTTGCTGCAGATACAGCTGCACAGCCACAGTCAACTGCTACAGAGGAAATTCCATAACAGTTGCGTGCTGTGTTTCACTTGCAATCACGCAGTTTAAAGGCATGAATGTCCTATCGCGGCGTAGATCAATGGGTAGTGCTGGCAGGATCGCAGCTGCTTGGCGGCAATCGTAATTACCAGAGCACCGAAGTGCAGGAGACTTTTGATGAGGCTAAAGCGCGTCAAGCACTAAAGCAAGTCTATGGCTACTTTGTTACCAAAGAGGATTTCACTTTTAGCGGTCCGTCATCGGCACTGGCTTTTGTCATGAACAGTATTATCAACGGTCCAGACTTTTGGAGTAATGAGGAGGGCGTCACGCTAAGAACGCTCTTAGCTCAATCTGGGCTAAAGAGTATTAGGTAAGGGGCGGGCGCTGCTATGGTGGCAGCCCCTTGTGTGTAAGCGCTTGTGAGAGTGTAGATCCCAAGCTCTTTTAGCTGCACCAATAAAAGCGGCCACGTTAGAGTGGCCGCTGTCGTATCATTAGGGAGCAGGGTGGCTCTTAGAGCAGGCCTTTTTGCTGCGCTAAGTACTTCACCGTCGCATCCGCCATCGGGCTTTCATCAAAGCAGCTCTTGGTGCCCTTGTGGCAAGTTGGACCATCAGGTAAGGCCAGCACTAACAGCGTGTCCTTATCACAGTCGCAGGTGATACCACGCAGGTGCAAGTAGTTGTGGCTCTCCTCACCCTTCGTCCATAGCTTCTGCCGGTCACGCGAGTAAAACGTCACTAAGTGCGTCTCTAGGGTCTTGTTGAGAGCTTCCTCGTTCATGTAACCGAGCATCAGCACCTGACCGTCTTGAGCGTTCTGTACTACGGCTGGAATCAGGCCATTGCCCTTCTTAAAGTCCAGCTCGCTTACCTTCTCAAAACCATGACAAAACTCACGCACGGCAGATCACTCCTTGGGCTCGTAAGTAAGCTTTCAGCTCACCAATGTTGATTAACTTTTTGTGGAAGACGGAAGCGGCTAAGGCACCCGAGACATCTGCCTCGTGGAAAGCCTCATAGAAGTGCTCCATGGTGCCCGCACCACCTGAGGCAATCAGTGGGACGTGACAGACCTTTTGCATCTCTTGCAGCTGCTTAATGTCGTAGCCGTTTTTCATGCCGTCCTGATTCATCATGTTCAGCACGATCTCACCGGCACCACGCTTTTGCACCTCTTGCACCCAGTCTAGGGTGCGCCATTGTGTAAACTGCGTGGTCTTCTCATCACCGGTAAACTGCTTCACAAAGTAGTCATCGCGCTCCTTGTCATAGAAGCTATCAATGCCAATGACCACACACTGCACACCAAAGCGATCGGCTAAGCGGGTGATCAGCGTTGGGTCAGAGAGCGCTGGTGAGTTAATGGAGATCTTGTCGGCACCATACTCGAGGATTTGTGCCGCTTGCTCTACCGAGCGGATGCCACCAGCGACCGCAAATGGAATGTTGATCACCTCGGCGATCTTGGCCACCCACGACTTATCGACCTTATTGCCGTGAGCAGAGGCGGTGATATCGTAGAAGACTAGCTCGTCGGCGCCTTCTTGGGCATAGCGGGCGGCTAAGTCCACAATGGAGCCTACCACCTCGTGGTTTTTAAACTGGACGCCTTTGACGACCACGCCATCACGGACGTCGAGGCACGGAATGATTCTCTTTGCCAGCATCAGAAAATGCCCCCTAAGAAAGTTACTGCCTAACCCCACCGCCTGCATCTGCTGCTGAGTGCTGCTTACCACAAGCGGCATCCGTTGATGATGCTCTCTTGTTCTCATTCATCCTTAAGATCAGGCGCTTTAGCGCCTGTTAGCTCTGAGGTGAGGAACGTATTTGAGCGTTATCCTTAGTGGTTGCCACTTTAGTGGTGTGCATGCTGTTGTGCAGGGGCGGGCGTCCGTAGCGTTAGCTATTTGGCCACAGCGCTAAGGCCTCTTGTAAGGTAAAGACACCCGTAAGCAGCGCGCGTCCTAACACACAAGATGGCACATGCAAGCTCTTAAGCGTCTTGAGGTCGTCTAAGTTAGAGACACCACCCGAGGCAATGATATCAAGCTGTGGATAGGAGCTCACTAACTGGCCGTAGAGCGCGGTGTTAGGGCCTTGCATCATGCCATCCTTGGCGATGTCAGTGACCAGCACGTGTTTGAGGCCATATGGGCTAAATTGCGCCAGCAGCTCTTCTAAGCTGAGCTCACTGAGCTCTAACCAGCCGTGGGTAGCTACGCGTGCGACCCCATCGACAATACGCACATCTAAGGCTAAGCAGATTGCCTCACCACCAAAGTCCTGCAGCAGCTTTTGCCCCAGAGCGGGATCCTTTACCGCCGCCGACCCCACCACGACGCGCTTAACGCCTAAATTGAGCAGCTGTTGCACATCCTCGTAGGTGCGGATACCACCACCAGTTTGGATGGGGCAGGAGGAAGCCTGCACCATGCGAGAGATGAGGTCTAATTGGCGCTTTTGAGGATCCTTGGCACCGTCTAAGTCAACGATGTGAATCAGCGCGGCGCCGTCAGCGGCATAGGCCTGCACCCGCGCAATTGGGTCTAAAGCAAAAACGGTTTTTTCTGCAAAATCACCTTGCTTGAGGCGCACGATGTGGCCATCAATGAGGTCGAGAGCAGGAATCAGCATAAGTCACCATGCACAAAAAGCTAAGGAAAAGAAACAGGGCAAAGGGCGGTGGCGGTGGCTGTAGCGGTCAGGTGTGTGGCAGTTGCGCTGCGGCTTTTGCGTGTAGTGCATTACGGTACGGCTAGAGCTGAGCTCAGGAGATTCTTGTGCTCATTGCTATGCCCCATCACCTTTGATTAGGTGCGGTGCCGCGCCTTGACCTTATAGCCACCATCTCTAAAAAGCGGACTTCTTAACCGCATAACCTTGCGAAGCAGCAACAGCTGCCATTACGTAAGAGTACTCTCAAAGCGCTCGGCGCTGCCTGTGCTCTTTACAAACAATACCACCTTGAAGATAGAGTCATAAGACGTAGCGACAGTCGCTACTGCCATGCAGGCTTGTTTTGACACGCGGCGGCGTCGCGCCTCAGGTCATTGGCGTCACTGACGCCACGGACGCTTCTGACGCTACCACATCCGCCTCTTGCCTGTGCTTACAGATCAATGAAGTTTTGTAGCAGCTTGGCGCCTACCGGCCCCGACTTCTCAGGGTGGAATTGCACGCCCATAAAGTTGTTGCGCGCAATCGCCGCACTAAAGTCCTGACCATAATTGCAGCTGGCAATTGTGTTCGGCCCCACGTCCAGAGCGTAGCTGTGTACAAAGTAGAAGTAGCTGTCCTGCTCAATGCCCTTAAAGAGTGGGTGGTCGTTATGATGCACCGTATTCCAGCCCATATGCGGCAGAGGTAACTCCGCCCACGTCTGAGGATCGTGAGCCCGCAGTAAGTGCACCACACCCGAGACTAAACCGAGGGTGGTGATCTTTTGGCAATGAGCCTCTAAAGGCACTTCTTGTGAGGCACGTGCTTGTACCTGCATGCCTAAGCAGATACCAAGCAGGGGCTTATGGAAGTTGGTGATAAAGTCAATGAGCTCGCTGTGTGGCATCAGCTGCTGCTCGTTTTGCGCAATCACCTCTTCTGTGGTGCAGCCTAACAGGCCGCGCATCACCGCGATCGCTGAGCCCACACCCGGCATAATGAGCTTATCCGCCTGCTTTAACTCGTTTAAGTCAGCAGTGATCGTAGCTTCTACGCCTAAGCGCTTGAGAGCCTGCACCACGGAGTTAAAGTTGGCGGACTTGGTGTCAACAATACACAGTCTCATTCCTGCTCCACCTTTGCTTGCGTTGCGTTGTTTGTCTGAGCACTACCAAAAGTATGACCACGTCAGAGGGCGGCAGATTGCGCCTGATCTCCAAGAGGTACAGACTTTACCTCTGCGGTGGTTAAACTTCTGGCGCTGATCACTACAGCGTGCCTTTAGACGATGGCAGCTCGGTGCTGACGACCTTAATCGCGGGACGTAAGGCGCGACCAAAGGCCTTAAAGAGGGCCTCTACCTGATGGTGCGCATTACCTTGCGTGACGCGCATGTGCAGCGTTAAGCCCATGGCCACAGCCAGCGACTCAAAGAAGTGCGACACCATCTGTGTCTCAAAGCCATTGATCTCTTCGCGGGTAAAGTCAGCGTGGAAATCAAATTCGACGTGAGGACGTCCTGAGATATCTAAGGCCACAGTAATGGTCTTATCCTCAGCGGCCGTTTCCTCAGAGCTTGGCTGGGGCTCACCGCGACCGGCAACCGAGAGTTCAAAGACGTCTAAGTTTGGCGTCGCAAAGACTTCGGCCATGACCTCATCCATTGGCAGGACAAAGCCAAAGCGGCCAATACCGCGCTTATCCCCTAAGGCCTCCTTAATGGCGGTGCCTAAGGCAATGGCGGTATCCTCAATGGTGTGGTGCTGGTCGACTTCTAAGTCACCTTGCACTAAGACCTGCAGATTAAAGCCAGCATGGGTGGCGATTTGATCCAGCATGTGGTTAAAAAAGCCAATGCCAGTGTGAATCGCGCTACCACCGACCTGATCTAAGTCCACGCGCAGCGCAATCTTGGTCTCTTTGGTGTTGCGCTCCACCATTGCGGTGCGATGTGGCTTTTCTGGAGCAGCGTCACCAGCCGCATCGCCGTCGCAGCGCGCGCTCTCTTTGCTCACGTCGTCGTGGCCAGCGGCTTCTTGATCGTGGGCGCTTGCCAACTCGATGCTGATCTTAGTGGCGATCTCATCCCATCTTAAGGCCTTGATATGAGCAAAAGGGCCATCTAAAGCGGCGATTTGGTTGTCCTTGAGCAAAGAGACACCGTTATCGTCTTCATCTAAGTTGCTTTCACCCACGCGCAGGCCCGTGATACCCATGTTTTTGGCCATTTGCAGGTCAGTATCGCGGTCGCCAATAAAGTAGGAGTGCTCGCGATCCCAGCTAGGATCGTTTAGGTAGTCCTTAACTAAGCCCAGCTTTGGCTTGCGGCAATCGCAATTGTCCTCCGGCTTATGCGGGCAGATTAAGACTTGCTCAAAGTACAGGCCCTGTGACTCCAGCGTGTTTAAGATAAACTCGTGGGCAGGGGTAAAGGTCTCAAGCGGAAAAGACTCAGTGCCTAAGCCGTCTTGATTGGAGACCATAACGAGGGTGAAACCCAGCTGCTGTAGCTTGAGCAGTGCGGGAATTACACGGGGGAGGAATTTGATCTTGGAGAGGGCGTCTACCTGATAGTCAGCTGGCTCGTAGACAATGGTGCCATCGCGATCGATGAACAGGTACTTTTTCATAACTGATGTGGGGGGCAGTTTGACGATGTCAGTTACCAAACCGCCGACAAGATAGGGAAAAGATAACCCAGATTAGAGTGGAGTTGCTAAGGAACAAGTGATCTAAAGTAACGGCTGCATGGTGCAAGTGAGCCCGAGCTTATCTTAAGTCAAGGCACGCAGTCTTGCCTGAAAGTCCGTTATCTATAAGTCAGTTGCTCCTCAGGGGTAGGGTAAGTGCGCAAAGCGCTGGGTTGGGCGGGAGCTGTCATGTATTTCAGCGCTATAGGCTCACGCTGTGGCCACTATCCTGAGGAAGGAGTGAGTGCATAAATGGCGGAGCAGGGAATGCGTTATGGCAACGTCATACACCTCAAGATGCAAGGTGTAGGTGCGTCTAAGCCTATCTGCAGACGGTGCACCATGCTTACCCTTAAGTCCGTCATCTATTCAGTCAGTCGTTCCTTCCCGTGGAAGTGGCAAGTAAGTAGCGAGGGAGTGGCATGGAAGAGAGCGCCGCGCTTTCACCTTAAAGTGCTGTCACCCTTGTAGTGTTGTGGCTACTGCTAACCCCGCTGCTGGCTACAGCTCTGACATATAGTCGGCCTAAACTTAGATTGCAGCAGGTCTTAAGCTTACTTTCGCCTGCGCTTCCCTCAGCTTCCTGAGGCCTTGACCTCAGGGATTACCTCCAACGCTTACTCTGCTCTTAGCTGTTGGCGATGTCAGTTAACACGCGCATCACCTCATCGAGCTCCTCTGGGCTGCCAATGGTGATACGAATCGTGTTCTTTAAGCCAGGCTTAGTCTCAAACGAGCGTAAGATGATGCCCTTTTGTAACATGCGCTCAAAGACCGCAGGGCCGTCCTTAAACTCCACTAAGAGGAAGTTGGCCGACGATGGGAAGACCTTAGTCACAATGGACAGGGCCTCTAAGTTATGGCGCAGCTTCTCGCGTAAGTCTAAGATCTTAGCCACACGCTCCTGCATGAGCTCAATACCACCACGGGCTAAGCCCTGACGAGCAATCTGCGCTACTGGGTCACTGATTGGATAAGGATCAATGACCTTTAACATCAGGTTGATAATGTCAGGGTGCGCAATGGTAAAGCCGCAGCGGATACCGGCTAAGGCAAAGGCCTTAGACATGGTACGCAGGATCACCAAATTAGGATGCTCGGCTAAAAGTGGCAGGCAAGTCTGATCGTAATCAAACTCGATATAGGCCTCATCGAGCACAAAGAGCACTTCCTCGTACTTGTTAAGCAGAGTTGTCAGCTCGTGGTGATCAAAGGTGATGCCTAAAGGGTTAGCTGGGCTGTCGATAAAGACCAGCTTCACCTTAAAGCCCGCGTTATCGATAGCCTCACCAATGGCTTGCGCATCTAAAGTAAAGTCCTCATGACGCTTGGCATAGGCTACCTTAGCGCGATTAGTTTGCGCCGCAATCTCGTACATGCCGTAGGTTGGTGGGGCAATGACGATACCCTCACCGCTATCGCAGAAGGTGCGCACTAAGAGGCCGATGCTCTCATCACCACCACGGCTGACAAGTATCTTGTCGCGAGTTAAGCCCACATAGTCGGCCATGCCTTGCACGACATCCAGAGGCTGGCAGTCTGGGTAGCGATTGAGGGTAGTGGAGTTAAAGATGTAAAACTCGGACTTTGGCGCCTCGTTAGCGTTTAAGAAGGTGTGGCCGTGACCGCCGATACGACGAGCGCTTTGATAAGGCACCAGCTTTTGCACGTGCTCACATGCGAGCTTATTTAAATCTACCATTTTGTTTGTTTGATCCTTTTCTGCCTTGCAGCAGAGGACATTGCTGTTCTCTGATTGTTGCCGTGTTAAGAGCGGCGCGTAAGTAAACGCAAAAGAGCTTATGGCCGTGGTACTGTAAGTGCAAGCAGGAGTTGCTGCCCTTCAACCTCTGCGGGCTAAGGGCCGTACAGGCATAACCGCGCTAACTAAGAGTGATCTGCCAACGCAGAGGAAGGAGTGATCTAATAAGCGAGGGAGACAAGGTTGAGTGCTGGTACTTTTCACACCTCGAGCTGCATGGTGCAGGCGAACCTGAGCCTATCTTAAGGTTTGACACACAATCTCTATCTGGCCTCAAACTCCGTCATCTAATAAGTCAGTCGTTCCAGAGCGTTAAAACTGCACTCTTCAGGGGATTAGATGCGCCAAGTCAGTAGGTAAGCGCTTGAGCTTAACATGCCTCTGCTGCACCAATCACCACAGGTCATTGCCTCCTACCACGAGCACCCTAAAGCCATGGTGGTCTAAAGCTTTTGGCCTTAACCCTTCGGGCGTCAGCACAGTGCGTTCGCTGCAAGAGCCCGAGAATAGCTCTTTTCGCTGTCACAGTGGCAAGCGAAGCTATGCTAAGCTGAAAGGGAGTGAGCTCCTCAATGACGGCTGCTGGGGCGTTGATTGATTGATGATGGTCACGCGCCACACCTCGAGATAAATGGTGCTGGTAAGCTTGCACCTATCTTCAGATGGGGTACGCATGCTTACCATCAAGTCGGTAGCTGTTAAGTCAGTCGTTCCTTAGAAGTGAGCCTATCCTTACGTAAGGAACAGTCAAAAAATAAGATACCTAACTTGTTAACGCCAAACCGCTATCTTCCGCGATTCTATGCGGCATCAGTCAGGGAAGTTATTTACTGACTGTTCCTAAGTATGAGAACAAGCACGCCTTACTGCGTTTTGCGGTAATGCTTTGTGGTGGGTAAAGAGGGCTGCTCCGCTTGGTAGCTTTTGTCGTGGCCTCTTGGACAGACGCCAGAGAGCGGGAGAGCTCCGCGCACCTCTTTCCTCCGCTGCTTTAGCGTCCGATCTTCTCAAGGCGCAGGCTGACGGCACGGCGGTGCGCTTCTAAGCTCTCAGCTGCGGCTAAGCGCTCCACCGTCTCACCAATGGCGCGTAAGCCGTCCGGCGTAGCGCAGGAGATAGTATAGCGGCGTCTAAAGTCATCCGTACCTAAGGCAGAAGCCGTTTTGGCATAGCCGTAGGTTGGCAGCGTGTGGTTAGTGCCAGAGGCGTAATCGCCCATCGCCTCGCAGGTGTAAGCTCCTAAGAAGATAGAGCCAGCATTACGCAGCTTTTTCACGATCGCTTGCGGATTGGCAATTTGCACAATCAAATGCTCTGGCGCATAGCTATTAGAAATAACGATGCACTCCTCAAGGCTGGAGGCCTTAATGAGGCGACTCTTAGCTAAGGACTGCGCGGCAATATCCTTACGTGGCAGGACATTAAGCTGTTGCTGTACAGCTTGTTCCGCCTTTTGTAAGAGCTCTGCGCTGTCAGAGACTAAGATCACTTGGCTGTCTGGGCCGTGCTCGGCTTGTGACAGTAAATCAGCAGCCACAAAGTCTGGATCGGCATCCTTATCGGCGATGACCAGCACCTCAGATGGGCCTGCTGGCATATCGATAGCAGCGCCTTGTGGATCGTCGCTGACTAAGCGCTTAGCCATGGTCACGTATTGGTTGCCAGGGCCAAAGATCTTGTGCACTTTTGGTACGCTCTCGGTACCATAGGCTAAGGCCGCCACAGCGTGGGCTCCACCTAGCTTAAAGATCTTGCTGATACCGCACTTGTGCGCAGCGTAGATAATAGCATCGCTTAATGGGTAAGGGGAGGTTAAGACCACCTCCTCACAACCGGCGATTTGGGCAGGGATGCCCAGCATTAGCGCCGTAGATACCAGTGGCGCGGAGCCACCTGGTACATAGAGGCCGACTTTTTCGATAGGGTGGGTGGCCGTGTGGCAGACGATGCCTGGGACAGTCTCGATGGAGACAAGGCAAGGCTTTTGTGCTGCGTGGAACTTGTAGATATTGGCGTAAGCGGCGTCGATAGCAGCCTTGAGCTCAGGCTCTAAGCGCTCGCAGGCTGCGCTGATTTGCTCTGCACTTAATTGCAGCTCATCATCAGGGCAGTGGTCTAACTTGTGAGCGTACTCACGTAAAGCTGCATCACCACGCTCGCGCACGGCGGCAATGATTTCTTGTACTGTAGCCTGCACTTGAGCTTGCGAGCTCTGGGCAGGACGCTCTAACGCCTTTTCTTGATCAGCAGCGCTTAATTGCGCCCAATCAATGATGTCCATGGAATGATCCCCAAAAGCAGCACAGCTGCATAGCCGAAAAGCTGAAAAGCGGAAAAAGGGTGAGGTTGTGGTGAGATTGTGGTGTGGATAGGGTGTGGTGGTAAGCACTGCGTGGCGTCGCTGCCTGCTACAGCTTACCTACATGGAGACAGTAGCTACTTTGCTCTCTAGGGAGTATCACAGCGTACAGCCTTAACTAAAAGAGAGCGCAGCAGCAGCAGCGTGGCAGAGTGGTCTGTACTTTTGCAGGTAGGCTGCCGCTTCGTACTACTTCGTACTACAGCGCCCGAGAGCTACTCGTGGTCACACCTGCTGCTTTGCCACCTCTAAGTTTGGTCTGTGCCTCGTGCCGTATCCGCGCCTTTCCTCAGGATTCTCAGGATCCTCAGGACAAATTAAAGTCTGTAGCGTGCTCACGCACAGCTATCCTTGCATGACGCTGATGCGGACTAAAGAGCCGAAGACAGAATCGCAAGAGCTTAGAGGGGATAGCGCTGGGGTCAGTGTATACAGGCCTGTTGGGCTAAGCAGGGCAAGCTCTTGGCTTGGCTTAGGAACAACTGACTGAAGCGATGACGGCTTGTAAGGCAAGCAGGCTTGCCCCAACTTAAGATAAGCTCCGGCTTACCTGCACTTTTGCTCTCAAGGTGTGGAGCGTTACTGCACTTAAGCTTGCTGCTGTCACTTATGAGAGCGCTTGTTCCTTAGCTAAAAGCATATGCAGCTAGTACCAGCCAGCTATCACCAGAGCGCTCCGTAGCCGTGGTCGGCTTTCTGCGGTTACAAGACAGCAGCAGATGTACCTGTGAGCAGAGTTTGCCTCTGCTGTACTTGCAGCACACTCACAGCGATCCCCTGAGCTTGTTAAGAGGCCAAACCTCTTAGGAGTGAGTGATTTCGTAACTGACGGATGCAGGGGGGAGTGCTGGCAATAACTTACACCTTGAGATAAATGGTGCAGGTTAGATTGAGCCTACCTTAAGTTGAGGCAAGCATGATTGCCATAAATCTCGTCATCTATTAAGTCAGTTGTTCCTTACCACTTACCACTTACTTAGCAGAGAGCACTCTGCGGGCACGCTGACCACAACCGTTGTGAAGCCTTAGTCGAGCATCTTCTCGATTGGTACCACCAGAATGGAGGAAGCACCCAGCTCTTTTAAGCTCTCCATAGTCTCCCAGAAGAGCTTTTCACGCGATACCACATGTAAAGCCACGCGCTCTGGATCACCCTCGAGCTCAATAATCGATGGGTTCTCCGCACCTGGCAGTAAGGAGGTGATCTCCTTTAACTTAGCGCGTGGGGCATTCATCATGATGTACTTCGACTCTTTGGCCGTCATGACGCCCTTAAAGCGGGTTAAGAGCTTCTCTGCTACAGCTTGCTTTTCTGGGAAGAGCTCTTGATCGCGGCCGATAATAACGGCTTGTGACTCGTAGATAGTCTCAACTTCGCGTAAGCCATTAGCCTGCAGCGTGGCACCAGTGCACACTAAGTCGCAGATGGCGTCAGCAAGTCCCGCACGTGGAGCCACTTCAACCGAGCCGGTTAAGAGCACGGTCTTAAAGTTAACGCCTTGGGCTTGCAGGGCACGACGTAAGAGGTGTGGATAAGTGGTAGCGATCTTTTTACCCTCGAGATCATGTACCGATGTCCACTCTTGCTCGGATGGGATGGCAATGGCCAGACGGCAATCACCATAGTTTAACTTGCACACCTCAGTGTAGCCGGTTGGTAAACCGTCTACCTTACGTTGCATGGCGGTTTCTTCGAGGACGTTCTGGCCGACGATACCCCAATCGACCACATGATCCATGACGAGACCAGGGATGTCATCATCGCGGACACGCAAGATATCAATCGGCATGTTCTCAGCATGAGCGAGGAGATGATCACGGTTCTCGTTAAACTTGACGCCGCAGCTTCTTAATAAGCTTTCGGTTTCGTCGGTCAAGCGACCGGACTTTTGCATCGCGATTCTTAATCGTTTCTTGCTCTGATCAATGTTGCTCATGGAAAACTCCGCCTGTCAGGGCTGAGGCCGATGCACAGCTAGCTTGGCTGTTGTTCTTGCCTGACAGAGTGTTAAAGGGAAAACGAACTGAGCTCCTTTGGGGGTGGGGCTGCTGTCTTTGCCTTGCAAGAGCACTAGCAAAGAACACAGCTACGCGGTGATCTTTCACCACCATGCAGTGTCAGCAGGGGGTATTGGCGTGAAAAGCAGCCACTGCTTAACTGCTGTAAGGAGCGCTCGTGTGGGGGTAGCAGTATCAAGACAGACGCAGCTAACCTCGCTGTAATCTGTGCTGCACGTGACTACGCTACGCTCAAAGTTACTTGATACGTAGCTTTCCCTATCTCCCAACAATAGGGCAAAGAAAGAGTGCTTGGCGCAGCCACAGCTCACGTGGCCATTATAGCTTGAATTAAGAAGAGGAATGCTGCAAAACGTGAAAAGTAAGCGCGGTTAGTTTTGGCTAACTAAAATTTCAAGGGGATAGTGATGGATCAAGCGGCCCGTGGAATAGGGAATTTACGGGTGCGAAGATGTGAGGATGTTCACAGGGACGGTTGGGGATAAATGCACTATTGTGGCGCGGTTGTGCTGTTTTGTAGTGCATAAAAGGGACAATCAGAGAGAAAAGAGAGCAGGGGCTGCGGGTAAAAGAGGTGATGTGAGGTTAGGCGCATGCCCGCGACCTTAAGCCCACCATGGCTTTAGGATGCTCTTGGTGTACGTCGATGCTCCATAAGGATTAGTGCTGCCAGTTAAGCTCAAGCGCTTACCAGCTGGTTGGGCGCCTCTTTATCCAAATCTAGCGGCCAATACCCCGTCCGTAAGGGCGGGGATACGGCCGCGAACCTTTTTCAATCTTAGAATGATAGCTCAAATAGCAAATTTTTGTTTGGAATAAATTTTGCATATATTCGTCA
>JAHLFE010000183.1 GCA_018884035.1 Candidatus Anaerobiospirillum pullicola | reverse complement strand
AGCCCGTAGTGATCCGCAATCTACATCAGAAGATCAGATAGCGGCTCGCTACTAGAAAAAAGCAGTGTTAACACTGTGTAAAAGCAAAGTTAGCACTGTGAAACCGCAGACGGAAGTCTGCGGTAGTTCATAAGGGGCAGCAGCCGCAACAGCAACAACAACAAGAGCCTAAGTTGCACTGATAGAAGCCACAAACGAGACGCTGCGCTTAAGCTGTAGTTACGCCTGTGTCGCTTTACGGCTACGCTTGGCTTTCTTGGCTGACTGATCTGCAGCTTGGGTTTTAGCCATGGTAGCAGTACTGCGTATACGCTTGGCTCTGGCCTTAGCTGCTTCCTGCTCCTTTAGCTCATCAATGCGCTTTTTGTACAGTCCCAGCAAGAAAGACAAGCGCTCGTCGTCATCCTTGAAAGGCTCAGGGCGATAGGCCTGCTCCACAACACGGTCGAGCTGAGCAAACAGCTCTTTGAGCTCATGAGGCATGGATTCGGGGTTGTAGAGCTTACCCAAGGTCATTTTATTGTTAGGGTCAGAGGTGGCTTGCTTGCAGAAGTCGATAATCTGCTGCGCCAGCATCTCCAGCGGTTGTTGTTGCTGTGGGGTGAGCTCTGGCCAGATAAAGGTGCTGTAGGTGAGATCGCGGGAGTAGCGGTAATCACTCTTGAGGCGACCGCTGGTGAGCCTCATCCATACAACGTGTATGTGTGACGATATGACAGCAAAGTCGATCAAAGTGGCATCAGGGAGTAAATACGCACTATCGCTAACGATGGTTTGAGAGTCGATAAAACCAACCGGAAGATAAGGCCTAAGTTCTGAGCTAACACGCGGTATGACAAGAGCAGCCACAGGTTCGGCCAAACGCAGATCAGCAAATTGCCATGGTGTTTCTGCGCACTTCACTGTTGCAGCTTTTTTCGACTTGAGACGAAAATCCCTGCACGCCGCTACGTGTTGCCTGATAGGAAGAATTTGCTCCCATTGCGCCCGATTCTCTTGTGTGAGAAAAAGACACCAGCGGAATAGGCCGTTAATAAGCTCATAACTGCCTACAAAGCGCTTAAAGAAAGCTTTGGCCTCAGGATACTCAGCAACAATGAGGGCGTGCTCATCCTCTGTGAGAATAAGATGCCCACCATCAGTAGGCTGAGAGCCAAGCATTAAGTTAACAGGCGCCGAGATTGGCTGTTTAAGTGACTTAACACAGAGGTTGCTGTAGTCAAAAGATCCTGATACTGGTAAAAGGTAAGGCGAGATGTACTTGATCTCTTGCGGTACAAAGCTGCCATCAGCATCGCTCTTGACACTCCCTAGCAGATCACCGCATCAATGAAGCTGGTGTGCTTATCGGCGTCACCTTGGTCAGGATCAGCAAGCTGAATTGGCACCTCAAACTTAATGATCGTGCTAGGCTGGCTCACACCCAATACGTTTTGTAAGAGCTCCATCCAGAAAACATGAGTTTCGCCTTTTTCGTAACCTTTCTGTTGCAGCCACTTGTCAGCAAAGGCCTGTGCCGCTTTGCGTTGTTCCAGCTCGGTCATCGTCGCATCCTTACCCTGAGCAAAGTATCCTTTACGAGTTCATTACACTTACTCACTCACGATAAATGCCAAAGCTCTGACCACACCTGTGGTTTGCCCATCTGTTACCATCCACTACTATTGAGATAAGGCATGGAATAGAGCCGCTTAAGCGCAGGCGTTTTTCCATTGCGTTTGCGCAAAGCTGATCATTGTCCTACCTTAGATATGCCTTGCCTCAACGCAGCGAAGATAGCACTTATCTCATAAGTAAGGTCAGGGGTAAGATCCATGGGGCGGGCGCTGTTATGGCGCTGGTTATGATCACACCCCACCTACTCTCTGTATTCACCTACACCACCAACAAGCAATGCTGTCTGCCTTGCGTCTGTTATGGAGCACTTGCAGCGTCAAACGGAGTAGTGGCTATAGCTGTGAGCTCCTCTGTTCACACGCTTTGCCCTAACAAGCCCCTCTCCACTACTCCGTCTCATACACAATTTCCCTGTCCCTTACTGCAAAGCTCAAGAAGCGTCTCCCCCGCCATAAGACACTTAACGCAACCAGCTGCGACGCCTCCGCCTTCTCAAGTGCAGCCAGTACTGCTATCCGTTAGCAGTCGCCACTTACAACGCTTTACTGCCTTAGAGCTAAGCTCTTATCATGAGATGCCACATACCACCATTAAAGCAAGGCTCTACTCAGCGTCAGCATCCTCTTTGGCTGCAGCGCTGCTTGCTTTAGTGGCTTTGCGCCGCGAGCTGATATGCTGTCCCGAAGCTGCCGCTGCTAATGACTCTAAGGTCATCCCCTGCAGCTTAGCCGTACTGGACGAGCGCCGCCTTGTGCTCTTAGCAGTGCTCGGAGCATCATCCTCATCATCGCTGCTTACGGTGTCATCCGTGGCTTTGGCGCGCGGGCTGCGGCGACGTGGTGATGGCTTCTTTGTGACCTTGACGGGAGCTACTTCCTCCTCAGGAGTATCTTCCTCCTCATCGTCCCAGTCATCATCTTCATCTGCTTCGTAAGCAGCCAAAGCTTGTTGCTGCTCTTTGTCTTTGGCTGAGTCGAGGTAGACGTCCAAGTCCGCCAAAGTCTTAATGTTGTGCTTGGCCAACAGGTTGGCAAAGTCCTGTTCTAGATTGTCGCGCTGAGCTTTTCCTCGTGCCATCACGCACCTCCTGCTCTAACGTGCTCCACTGCTCTATAGACAAATCCTGCGGCAATACGCTTCTGACACTAAAACATCGCCTTCAGGGCAGTACGCTTACTCAAGGCACAAGGCTGGTGTTATTGCTCTCAGAAGCCATGTCGTGAGCAAAAGTCTAGCAGCTCTAAGCCCAGCAAAATCCGCTAACTATCTCAATTTGGATTTTAGCTGCGGATGCATATCACAATTTTCACAAATTACCTTGCAAGGGCTTGCTGCGCGCGGTGGGAAATACGTAGGGATGGCGGGGCGGTTAGCTTGCAGCAAAGACACAGTAGACAAAGGATTATGCGTTGGGGCGCATACCCGCGAAATTAAGACCACCATGGATTTATGGTGCTCTTGATGTGCGTCAACCTTCCTTGAGGATTAGTTCTGCAAGTTAAGCTTAAGTGCTACAGGCTGGCTTGGCTCATCTTAATCACCCAGAGGAACGAGGTGATGATGCTAAGTGTTTTGCTTGCCACTCTTAGGTTCGTGGGTATGGTTGGGGCGGGGGCTGACAGGGCAATAACAGAGGCTGGTCAGATACAGCGATTACAGCGATAGCGCTTACCACCTTGTTACTTCAGAGTATCTTCCCCTTATGTATTGGCTTAAAATCGTTCTTTGAGGTAGGTTAAGACCCTTGATGCAGAAGCCTAATAAGGCGCATCGGCGTTGGCTACCACGGTGCCGTCGCTTTCCACGGTCACATCTTGACAGTCGCTGTCATCAACTTGAGGTGGTACTTGCTGTACCGCATCTACTGTTGCAGCTGCCGCACTGGCCTGCAT
>JAHLFE010000182.1 GCA_018884035.1 Candidatus Anaerobiospirillum pullicola | reverse complement strand
CGACTTCATGGTGATGGCGCATAACTGTGCTCGCCTTCAGGTGTACCATGACGGCCGCTATTCACGGCCGTCGCTGAAAAAGTTCATTGCAGCATAATGGTGCAATGACTTTAATTTATGGCAGTCCCCTGCTATACTGGCTATGTGACCAAGGACGTTAATATCCTCACGAAGGATATGCGGCTGTGGCAGAAGGGTGGCGACCTGCGCCCTAGGGGTCGGAACGATCCGAAGTTAAAGCCTGTGGAGAGCTCCAAGAGCTCGCTGAAGCAGGAAGAAGCCCATCAGCTTTAGCTGATGGGTAGTTCACCATACCACTAGTCCGTAGCTCACATCAGCCGTGAAAGCGCAAGGTGAAACCGCAAAAGGAAGCCTAAGTCTATGGGTAAATTTACGATTGCCGATAACACACTGATCTTGACGGACAATACTTATGATTGTGTCGGTGAGGTGGTGGCGTCGCAGCAGGTGGAGGCGCTACGTTACCTTGCTGCTCTGAGCAGGCAGTCTTTGCAGTCTGCGGGCTTGCTTATCTTTCCTGCTGCTGATTCTGTACCAGAGGATCAAAAGGAGGATGGCGACTATCTGAGCGGTGTGCACAGTAGTAGTAATAAACCGATTTTGAGTGTGCAGCACCTGCAAGACAACACTTACAGCATCAATACCGGCAATTTGGTGGGCTTTATCGGCTGTGGTGACCTAAAGATTATCATCCAATCCCGCTTTGCCACAGAGAATGGCGATTTCTGGCTGCATTATCTCATGCAACAGGTCTTGCGTCTTAATGTAGTAGATTTGCCCATAACTCCATCCCCTGTGGAGAGCATTCTCAATCTGTTACCGCTCTTGTTCCCAAGCTATCTGGTACGCGCGCTCAATCAAGGCATCTTCAAGCAGTATCAGCGCTTTCACTACAACGATAGTAAGCCTCACGGCACTCTTGAGGTGGCACGCCATCTCAAAGCCAATGTCCCTTTTCAGGGAAATGTGGCTTATAGCACGCGTGAGTTCAGCTGTGACAACCCTGTAACCGAGTTGATTCGCCACACTATTGAGTTCCTCAAGACGAAGCCACAATGGGCGCCGTTGCTTGATCTTAATGCAGACGTCACTGAGGCTGTGCAGCAAATTGAGCAGGTAACGCCTTGCTTTGCCCGCAGTGCCCTTTCAGCAGTGATTACGGCGAACCACCGTCAGTGTGCCCATCCGCTGCTGACAGATTATGTGCCGCTGCAACAGCTTTGCCTCAAGATTCTGCGCCATGAGGATGAGGGGCTACGCTTTAGCACGGATAAGGAGCAAGTCTACGGTGTGCTCTTTGATATCTCCTATCTCTGGGAGGAGTATCTGGCGCTTCAGCTACAGCCGTTAGGCTTTGCTCACCAGAGCAATGTGCAGCGTCAGTTTTGGCCTTTGGCCAAGAGTGGTAGTGGTGACTCACACTTACTCTTTTGCCCTGATTTTATCCTCAACCCAAGTAGCGAAGCTTTGCACGGCAATGAGCCGCCGACTACCAGCTTGGTGGCTGATGCTAAGTACAAGCGCTATGAGGACAAAATACCTGACAATGAGGATGTTTTCCAGATGCTGCGCTATATGTACGCGTTACGTGCAGAGCACTCGTTGTTGCTGAGTCCTGCAAGCAGGGAGAATCCTAAGGAGAGCCACTACGACTTCTCTGGCTATGGAGGTACCTTGGATGTTCGTTTTTTAGCTGTCCCGCAGCAAACTGCATCCTATCTGGACTTTTGTGCGCAGATGCAGGGGGCGGAGGAGAGCTTTAGCATGACAATCCGCGATTTCTTACAGAGCATTGATCAGCAGTAAGGAGTAAATATATGGAAAAGTCTGAGCAGTTCAAGCATTTGCTTGAGTACTTTGTGTCGCACCTTGAGTACGTTACTAACGAAGACACCAGCTTTGTGGGGTATGCGCAGTACATCAAGCCACATATCGATGCTGGTGATTTTAAAGAAAAAGGTATAGGTTATAAAGACGGTAGCGCTTTTAACGACGTTACTATTGCCAAGTGGCGTGATTTTGGCGATGACCATTTTGTAAGTTTTACCGTAAGCGCTTTCGGCGCTGCTCGTAAAGATTCTTATCTGCATTGGCTCGGTGATGCGTGGAGCATCAAGGCTAATTGGGAGCAAGATGCTGACGCTGATATCCGGCACGTTAGCAGTTTGCTTATCTGCTATTACAATGAAGAACCTGAAGAAGAAGTTTCGCTGGAGAAGCTGGGCTTATTTGACGGCAAGGCCCCTAATGATGCGCTCAAAAAGTTCTGGTCGTGCTTTGCGGCAAAAGCTGATGACGACAGCCACGGTTACAGCTACGATGCTTTGTTCGAAGAGGTTTTTGACTATCTCTTGTGGGACAAAAAAAACGTGATTCTGACCGGCGCCCCGGGTACAGGCAAGACCTATTTGGCCAAGAATGTGGCTGAGTGGTATGCGTGTAATGAAGATGACGAGCCGGAAGCCTTTCGCATAGCGCAAGTGCAGTTTCATCCGTCCTATGATTACACCGACTTTGTCGAGGGGCTGCGCCCTGTAAGCCAAGCTAACGGTCAGATTGGTTTTGCGCGTCAAGACGGTATCTTCAAAACCTTCTGCAAAACAGCCTTAGCTCACCCAGACAAGCTCTTTGTCTTTATCATCGACGAGATCAACCGTGGCGACATCAACAAGATTTTCGGTGAGCTCTTTTATGCCATTGAGCCTGACTATCGTGGTCCTAAAGGGCGCATCAAGACTCAGTACCAGAATCTGGTGCCTGAGGGGGATGAGTTCTATGAGGGCTTCTATGTGCCTGCCAATGTCTACATCATTGGTACCATGAACGATATCGACCGCAGCGTCGAAAGTATGGACTTTGCCTTCCGCCGTCGCTTTGCGTGGCGTGAGGTTGATCCGCGCGAGAACCTTGAGATGCTCCGAGAGGAAAATCTTCAGCTTGAGCAGGTGATCGAGTCAGATCCAACTAAGCAGGAAAAGCTCAGCGATAAAAAGCGTAAAGAGCTGGTGGCTAAGCTCAAGGAGGCGTCTTTCTTTGTTACTGTCACTTCCTACTGCAACAACCTTAATCGCGCTATCCGTAATGAGGCAAGCTTAGGAAACAAGTACCAGATTGGTGCCTCTTACTTCCTCAACACTCTGCACTTTATCGA
>JAHLFE010000181.1 GCA_018884035.1 Candidatus Anaerobiospirillum pullicola | reverse complement strand
TCCACAAAGCCCCCATCAAGTAGGGACGAAATATCCTTTCTTGAGTTCTTGGGAACATTATAACAGATGCTGATATTGGCCGCTTACATCCCTACGCTTACGCATAGGGAATTACGCGGCTTCGTTAAATGCCGTCATCTATGAGGTCAGTGGCTCCGCAGAAGAGAGGTGCTTTCCTCTGACATCGGACAGTTGGCACGCATTTGTTTTTCCTGATAAATAAGCTGTTTCTGCTTTACGCTATCTATACGATGGCCTACACACTAAAGCTTGAGAAGGGGACTTGCTCAGCTTTAAGGCTAGCGCCTTAACCTTGGGGGTTAGTCGTAAGTAGATCCACTCTAAAGTAAAAACCGTATCTTAGCGGTTTGGGAAAAATCAGCCGCAACTCCTCGACGTCAGTTCTTCACCGAGGGCGCCTCTTTTTGTTGCTGCCGCTTTACCACCACGCACCACAGCACCACCAAAGAAAAAGGGGAGCTTTTGGCTCCCCTTTCTCTTCTCCGTGTCAGCTCCTTGTTGCAAAGTAGTAAAGAAGCGTGACCGTACCGCCCTTAGCTTAAAGCTAAAGCTAAGTTGTACTGATCCTCACGGAACTTGTGCTTCATGGTCTCAATGCACTCGATGATGTCGTGGTGCACTAAGTCACCGCGTTGGATACCCACGCAGCGGCCAGAGTGACCTTGGTGCAGTAACTCCACCGCAAAAGCACCCATACGGCTGGCTAACACACGGTCAGAAGCCGATGGCGTACCACCACGCTGAATGTGGCCTAACACCGTAGCACGGCTCTCTAAACCAGTTCTCTGCTCTAACTCCGAAGCCATCTGGTGCACGTCAGTCTGGTTCTCACACACCACTAAAATAGCGTGACGCTTGCCAGCCTCAATGCCCTTCTCAATGGACTGATACACAGTCTCTTTGTCCCATGGCTTCTCTGGAACTAACAGAGCTTCCACACCGCAGGAAATAGCAGCATGAATGGCTAAGTCACCGCAGTGGTGACCCATGACCTCTACCACAGCAATACGCTTGTGCGACGAGCAGGTGTCACGTAAACGGTCAATGCAGGTCACAGCAGTGTTTAACGCGGTATCAAAACCAATGGTCGTATCGGTACCAGCGATGTCGTTGTCAATCGTGCCAGGTAAGCCAATGCATGGGAAGCCTAACTCGCTTAAGCGCTTGGCACCCATGTAAGAACCGTCACCACCAACGACCACTAAGGCGTCGATGTTGTTCTTCTTCATCACTTCCACGCACTCACGACGAATGTTCTCGTCCTTGAATTGTGGGAAGCGAGCCGTACCTAAGAAAGTACCGCCACGGTTGAGCATATCAGAGACGCTGTTGCGGTTTAAAGGCACGATTAAGTTTTCGTGCAGGCCTAAGTAGCCGTCCTTAACACCGCAGACTTCGTAGTTGTAATCGATGGCAGTACGAACCACAGCACGAATCGCGGCGTTCATACCTGGAGCATCACCACCAGAAGTCAAAATACCAATCTTCTTAATAGCCATTATGTTTTCCCGGAGCTAATCAAAAGCAGAGCCTGAGTTGGGGGGATAAAGCTTCGTCTGGCACCTTGCTGTGAGCACCAAAGCGAAGTGACTGTCACATGGCCGGACATACATGAGGTTCCCCTCATGCGCGCAAAGACAGCAAGCCCACGCTGTCTTGTCCTACGCACTCACAGCCCCTGTAAGTGCGGCAACAGTAAAACAAGCGACCAGAGGTAAGCACAGCCTACTTCTGGGCTGCCCTCAACTGAGCTCAGTATTTTTCTCGGTTTGCCGTGCAGGCGTCCGAGGCAAATCTCTTTAAGCTTAGAAGAGCAGCGCCTCTAAGGCAAGGCTAGAGCAACAAAAGCCTACACCTGCCCTCTCATAGCACTCCACAAGACACTAAAGATCCAAAACGGTGCAATATGGCTGCAATCGCAGCGGAGAAAGGGCACAATTGAGCCTAGCCAAAGGGCAAAGCGCAAAGTCAGAGCATAACCAAACAAGATTACATCCAGCATGAGCTGGCGTTGTCTTTACTGTGCTTTTTCTTTGGGCTTTGACCTCTGCTGTGGCAAGTCGTCAGCAGGCAGATTAAAGCAAGATACGCTGCATGCAGGGAGCTTAACCCTTATATGCAGGTAAGGGAGGTTTGCAAAAGACCATGGCAGCAAGGCCATGGTCTTTTGCGAGGAGCTCGGTAAAACTTTAAGCACCGCTTCGCCAAGAAGCAAAGCTTTGCAAAGAGGCACTTAAAGCTCTAGAGCGGCGCTTTAGGCATTAGCCACAGCAGCCTCGATAATGGCAGTGAAGTCTGGGGCCTTTAAGGAAGCGCCACCAACTAAGCCGCCATCGATGTCCTTTTGGGCAAAGAGATCTGGAGCAGTCTTAGCGTTGCAGGAACCACCGTAGAGGATACGGACGCCGTCAGCAACCTCAGCATTGAAGGTGGCTAAGTAAGCGCGGATGTCAGCGTGAACCTTTTGGGCAACCTCTGGGGTAGCGGTCTTGCCGGTGCCGATAGCCCAAATTGGCTCATAGGCGATCACGGCATTCTTGAAGGACTCAATACCGCACAGATCGATCACAGCCTGTAACTCAGCCTTGACGACATCCATGGTGCGGCCGGAATCGTACTCAGCCTCGGACTCACCAACGCACAGCACTGGGATTAAGCCGTTTTGCTGAGCAGCTTGGTACTTCAGAGCAACGTACTCGTTGGTCTCTTGGTGGTAGTCACGACGCTCGGAGTGACCAACGATAGCGTAGGTGCAGCCGAACTCACGTAACATGACTGGGGAATTCTCACCAGTGTAAGCGCCTTGGACGTGGATGTCGCAGTCCTCAGAGCCGTAAGCTAACTTAGAGCCAGCGGCTAATTGCTCGACTAAGCCAATGAACACGGTAGGAGCGCAGACGGCAACGTCAGCCTTTGGAGCAGCCTTTTCAGCAGGCTCCTTTAAAGCGTTTACTAAAGCAGTGACAGACTCCTTGGTGCCATTGAGCTTCCAGTTGCCCATAACCAGTGGCTTTCTCATTCCCAGTCTCCTAAAAAAACCGTGAAAACAGTGGATCACACCCACCCTTAAAAGGGTATGCAAAAGGTCGTGGTACTTAAAGTAGCGTCCTTAGCACCAAAGCTCATTACCTGTAAGTAAGCGGAGGATAAGAGCAAGCACTGCTAAGTGTAGCTGCTACTATCAGCGATCCCTTTTGAATTGAGCCCTATTGTACACCTAAACTTTTCTAACTTGGCAAGGAGCGGCCGTGAAGGGCTGGGGTAAAACTCTGCACAATTAAGCCAATTTGTCGCGGATTTTCACCATGAAATGACGCCTCTTTTGACCAATTTAAAGATAAAACCACCAAAAGAGTGCACTACTGTGGTATGAAAATGGGGTTAAATCTGATAAATAAGCCAATGTAAACGATTACACAAAAGAGCAAATTGCGTTGCAAAAACCGTAGCTGAGGTTGGGTCTAGAGCAGAAAAAGTGTGGTCAGAGGCGGGGGAAATGGTGTAGACGTGAGCCACGTCGCAAGCTGACAAAAAAGGGCGTTGTCATACAATTGCGGTGACTGATTTTTGTGTCAGGTGGACTGTAAGAGTGCAGGAAGCGCTATGTAGGCGGTGAATAGGCCAAAGTTGTGGGCACAGCAGAGAGCAAAGAAGCGGCAATTAGGGGCGTTAGTTTTGCGGTCGTATACGCTAAGAGCGTACTTAGAGATAAGACACGCTGTTCAGTGCGGTAGGCAACAATAAGGTGTTATGGGAGTTGCTCGTGCTGTGGTTGATCTTTTTGCTCTTGTGGTAATGCAGTAGTACTGCATGGATCTAGCTTGTAGTGCTTCAGGATGGGGCGGTGGCGAGAGCAAGCGTAGACAGTGGCAGGTGTAGGTGTAGGGAGTGAAGGTAGGTAGTTTTGGCAGGAGAATTACGAGGAGAAATAGAGAGGAGTGTCAGCGATCTTTCGTGACGGCAGAGCTTTACTGCGCGCCATCAGCAGGGGCGGCATTTGGAGCCTTGTACTCGCCTGCTTGCATAGCCTTGGTGACCTTAACCACATCCTCGAGCTCTTCTAAGGTGAACTCATAGCCGTACTTCTTTCCCAGCTCACACAGCTGCTGCTTATAGTCATCGCTAGGGGTGAGGGCATCAAAGTCACGCGATAAGTCGCTGTTGGTGTCTAAAGCTGCAAAAAAGTTGTTGATGGCTTCAAAACTCATCAATAATACGGCACTGTCAGCACGAAAGCTTGCATCTTTAGCACTGACTTTGGGGCGCTGAGTGAGCACTTCAGCTGTGTTTAACGCGGCGCTGCTACGCTAAGCATAAGAGTCGAGGGCTGTATCTTCAAAGAGAGCAAGCGTGGTGGTTAGTACCGCCTCCATAGTTTGACAATCTGATGAATAAGAGGTCTGCTGCCTTAGGGGCAGAGCTTACAGGGGATAGAAGTAAGCTTGCTGGGTGGTGCAGCTACATCGCTACAGCGCCGTGCAAGAGCTATTCCCCAAGCTCATGCGCAAAAGATGGCAAAAGAGCCTATGGTGGCGGCAGATATGGTCATGGAGGTATACCCATGAACCTAAAAGCTGACAGCTCAACTCAGAGCTTCAGCAACTTATCCCTCAGGGTGATTCAGATGCGCCAAACCAGCTTGTAAGCGCTATAGCTGCCAATTACAGCACTAATATCCACAGGGCATGGGGCACACCAAGAGCAACATAAAGCTGTGGTGGTGTTAAGTTCGTGGGAATGCTATGGAGGCCGTTGCGGGGGCATTTGGTGCTGGCAACGTCAGCTGACAGCACCTGCTGTTTGCTATCCACCTCAGTTAGGATGCTGGCATGCAGCCCCGCCGCAACCTCAAGCGCTTGCTGCCACCCCATACTCAGCTTCTATCATAGATAGGATGTGCTCGCTGAGACTGAACCTGAGCTGTGGTAATCATTCTTGCGTGGTGGGGCGCTCTTAGGGTGCTTACTGACGCTCGCCGCTTTCATTCTGAGCCTTGTCGCACATAACCTGAGACGTGGGGCGCGCTGCTAACCTCAGAGGCACATTACTTCTCCATGACGTCAGCAACCGTTGCCTGCAGCAAATCCACAATGTCTTGAGGCTTAAGTCCCACCGACATACCGCGCATGCCCGCAGAGACAAGAATCTCCTCTTGGTTAAGTGCCGAGCTATCAAGCACGGTAATCATGCGCTTCTTTTGCCCAAAAGGACTGATACCACCGACCACATAGCCGGTAACACGCTGCGCTGTTGCAGGGTCAACTGTTTCTAAGTCCTTAAGCTTAGTGGCACGGGCCGCAGCCTTTAAGGAAATACGTCCCGTCACGGGCACAATGCAGGTAACGTAGGTCTTGTCATGATGCAGGATAATGGTCTTAAAGACCTTTTCCTCTGGGAGGTTGAGGGCGTGAGCAGCGTGACGACCAAAATCATGAGTGGCTGGGTCTGCTGACTCGTAGGTGTATTGCTTGAAGTCGACTTTGTTTTTGGCGAGGAAGTCTAAAGCTGGTGTTTTCATGGCACGATGACAGATTCAGGGAAAATGAGGAAGCAAACAAGATATGGTAGAGCGGTTGGCTGGCTAGCAGTCTTGCTGGCTGCACGCTGCTTGTTGTTTGTTGCGTGAGCAGTCTACCGCTGTGGACTCATCTTAACTGTGGTCAGTGTAGCGCATGCTCAAAGCTGTAACACGCTGTGAGCTCAAGTTGGGTAAATGTGGTGCGCTTCGGCCTTTGCTTGTTGCCAAAGAAAGTCAGCTTGCCCTGTGAGGTCAGTGCGCTATTTCGGCTAAGATAAGCGCTACTTGCCGTGGTGGCGACAATATCCACCATAAAGCAAGCTAAAGATGGCAGCTACTCATAGCGCTTAAGCGGTGGCGTAGCACCACAGGATGTAACTGTTTTTGTGAGGATAGGCGGTGGAAATAAAGCTGGCCTCGTGGAATGTAAACGGTATTCGTGCCATTGCGGCAAAGCCTGACTGGCAGCAGTGGTTTGCGCAAGATGTCTATGACGTGATTGGTTTGCAGGAGACCAAAGCAGAGCTGTCGCAAGTGCCACCTGCCATTGCGCAAAAAGAGGGCTATCACACCTACTTTGCCAGCTCCGTTGTCAAAAAGGGCTACTCCGGTACCGCCGTGTTCTCCAAGCAGGAGCCTCAAAGCGTTGAGATCGAGCTGCCTGATCCAGAGTTTCAGGGAGAGGGCCGCATCATCCACTTGGAGTTTGAGCACTTTCACTTCTTCAATGGCTACTTCCCTAATGGTGGCGGTGAGATCTTAGACGAGAACGGCAAGCCAATTAAGGGGCAGTTTAAGCGTGTGCCTTACAAGATGGGCTTCTTTGACTGCTTCCTAAATTACGCCCAGTCTCTGCGTAAGAGCAAGCCTATCGTGGTGTGCGGTGATTTCAACATTGCCCATAAAGAGATCGACTTAGCGCGGCCAAAGACAAACACCTCCAATACTGGCTTCTTACCAATCGAGCGTGAGTTCTTGAATAAGTTTACGGCCGACGGCTACATCGACACCTTTAGACACGTCCATGGTGATGTCAAAGACTGCTATTCGTGGTGGTCGTATAAGATGCGCGCCCGTGAAAAGAACGTAGGGTGGCGTATTGATTACTTCTTTGTCTCCGAGGAGCTCAAAGATCACATCAAGGATGCCACCATCGAAAAGAATGTATTTGGCTCCGATCACTGCCCAGTGACTCTGACCTTAGAGTTCTAAGCTGTAATTAGGGGTTAAGGGGCGGACGCGGTGGGTGCAGCGGGTTTACACGTCACCATTTGCCCCTGTGTCCACACTGTTTTGTGAGCATTAGCCCAAAGTCAGCATAAGTCTGTAATGATCAGGGGAAATCCGCGCCCATTCTTGCTGTATCATCTTTGCTAACAGCAGTCGCTCACAAGGAGCAAAAGCCTGTAAGCTCAAGGCTTACCGGCTGTCATGTGTTTGAGGTGTGCCCTATGGCTGATAACAGCAAGATTTCCTTTCGCTTTGCCGCTCGCAATGACATCCCGCTGATCTTGAAGTTTATCCATGATTTAGCTCACTATGAGAAGCTTGAGCACGAGGTTACAGCCGATGCTGTGACCTTGGAGGAGTGGCTCTTTGAGCGCAACACTGCTGAAGTCATCTTTGCCTTAGATGAGGCCCAAAACGAGGTCGGTTTTGCCCTCTTCTATTACAACTTCTCCACCTTCCTCGGTAAGGGCGGCATCTACCTAGAGGATCTCTTCGTGATCCCAGAGTATCGCTCGCACGGTTACGGTAAGTTCCTGTTGTGCACCTTAGCTAAGATTGCTACCGAGCGTAAGTGTGGGCGCTTAGACCTCTCCTGCTTAGACTGGAACACCCCTGCCATTAACTTCTACAAGAAGATGGGTTGCACCGTCTTGGATGACTGGACGCAGTACCGCTTTAGTGGTGCGGCGCTAGCGAAACTGGCCGCGCAAGCTTAGCCTGTAGCGCAGCTCAGCGCAGTTGTTGTCCAAAAGAGCATGGTGCACCCCACCATGCTTTTTTTTTTTTT
>JAHLFE010000180.1 GCA_018884035.1 Candidatus Anaerobiospirillum pullicola | reverse complement strand
GTTTTAGCGGTTTGTAAGGACTTTTTGTATATCTAGAGTCATATCTATATTTGGAGCTATGTCTGTATCTAGTTTAAGTAAAATGGCATTTTCAGTGTTACCAGAGTAGACAAAGCCCCCTGCTTCACTGCTTCTACTTTGCTTTTTCACCTGCCTTTTGTGCTCCGCGCACGCGCTGTACCTTACGGCCTCAACCACCCTATCGCCTCAAGCGTTTTCCCTTATCCGTCCGCTGTGCCCGTCTTTTACCGCGCTAAGCTTAAAGGCCAATCCCCTACCTATCCCCCTATCACAACCACAGCTATCACCGCTTAAACGCCTAAGCCCTCTTCTTGGCCGGAGCAAACTGCAGCACCGCTCATAAAGAAAAAAGGCACTACCCCCGAAAGGATAGCGCCCTTTTTGTCATACAGCCACTCAAAGTAGCAAGGCTCAAATGCGTAGCCTGACACCGTACCAGCCCCAAAGCGCTTTAGCCCGTATAGACCCCGCTTGGCGCTGCTACATCGCTACATCGCACCTAACAGCTGCAAGGTCGACTGTGGACGGTTACGCGCATGAATCATCATGGCAATAGCGGCTTGCTCCAGAATATTGCGCTGCGCCATATTTGAGGTCTCAGATGCATAGTCGGTGTCGTAAATACGCGAGCGCGCATCAGCCTCGTTAATGGCCACGTTACTCTGATTGTTAATGGTGGAGTCTAAGCGATTCTGAATCGCACCTAACTCCGAGCGCTGCGAGTCCACTTGCGCAATCATAGCGTCAATCGAACCAATGGCAGCTTGCGCATTGCCCGAGGAAGAGAAGTCGACGCTCACTGTATTAGTTGCTTGGTCAAGAACCACACCTGCGGACTCGGCATCAGCGTTTTGCACCAGATCGGCAATCTGGAAGCTATCGACCGAGAAGTCAATGGTATCGCCAGCATTGGCGCCCACTTGTAAGGTCATGTCACCAGCTGGGGTCGTACCATCAGCATTTTGCGGCGCACCTGCATTGCCATAAATGCTATCGGCAGTGGCACCAGCTAACAGCTGCTTGCCACCATAGGTGGTGTCCTGAGCGATGCGATCAATCTCAGAAAAGAGCTGATTGGCTTGAGTCTGCAAAGCTTGGCGATCTTGAGCGGTGTTGGTGCCATTAGCAGCTTGCACAGCCAGAGAGCGAGCCTGTTGCAGCATGCCGCTCATCTCATCCATGGCGCCTTCTGCAGTTTGGGCAAAGGCCAAACCATCGTTGGAGCCACGATTGCCTTGGAACAAACCAGCAATCTGCGACAGTAAGCGGTCAGAGATCTGCAAGCCCGCAGCATCGTCCTTAGCGGAGTTGATGCGATTGCCAGAAGCTAAGCGATTGTAGATGTTAGTGAGCTGATTAGTCTGATTGACAGCTACACGCTGAGTCATCAGCGAGCTCACATTAGTATTAACTTGGATGGCCATAATGCCCTCCGTGGATAGTGTGGATGAGACCTCAAACCTGTCGCAGGAGAGGCCCTAAGCAAGAGAGCAGAGCGGAAATCTGTTGGTGGGAGTTTAGGGGAGTACTGTTGCTGAAACTACCAGATGATGCACAGCAGCAAGTGGCGCGAGAGTGCTGGTTAATAACGCATCTTCATCCTGTGGCTCAGCCCTTTCAACAAGGACTACAGCCACGCTCCTATACCTGAGAGCATTGTGGCAGCCGGTGCCCACTCTTGGGCACAACGCCTCACCGGCGCTGCCGCAAATGATTAAATGCGCTTGTCCCCAAATAATATCTTAGCATCTTCCTGCGCGGTGTTGCTAAGAAAAACATGCAGTTACCCAAGCAAGTCACAGCGCAGAGAGAACCCTTAACAAACTGCATAAATAAGGCCTTTTTTTGAGTTTTCACCTGTCACTATTACGTGTTCTTAGCCCACTGCACCGACGCAATGTGTTACGTAACGCCACGTCTCCTTATGGCACAGAGAGCTTACAGCCATCCCCCTGCTAATGCCTCTGGGCTTTATCGCAAAGCGCAGAAGAGCCTTAGAGGCCTTTGCCGCGACCGGAGTACACGCGGTGTAGCCAGTGCCAAAATAGCTTCGATACTCAAACAGCGTAGAAGGTTGTGACAACCTCCTTAGGAGTTATCACAATTAACAATGCTGTGCCAGTAGAGATAGGCACCGCAGGGACGCTTAGAGACTCTTAGAGGCTTTGCTTTATCACCCTCCCGCAAAGGGACAAGCTACTTGTCCACACCGCGAAGAGCCAGATGCGCGCTTTGCTCATGCTGACGCCCTCCTACCGCTTTATCTGCCCCTAATAGCACTTTCTTGGGCCCCAAAAACAACAAACCCAGAGAGCTCTTACACCCTCTGGGTTCGTTGGTAAAGCTTGCTGTAGTCTGATGCTACAGGGTAAGCTTAGGATGTGCGCTTAGAGCGCTATTACTCTTTAACCACGGCAGCAATGGCGTTGGCTAAGTAGCGACGTTCTCGTCGTTAATGCCTGCCACGCAGATACAGACCAAGCCTGCACTCCTTACATGTTGGAACAGGTGCCTGGCGTTGCTTGCATGCTAACATCAACTTTTAACTTGCCCTGCTGCTCGTCGACTTGGCGTATATCAGCGCCCCATACGAATACACCAAGCTTCATGTATTGCTCAAAAAAGTAATGTTTACCCGCCTCTGTGTAGACAGTGATTTCGTTAGGTGAAAACTCAGACTCAGTAGAAATAGTGTGGTTCTTATTGCCATCAACCTCAGTGTAAAAGAACACACCAGGGGCAGTTTCACCTAAACACATGCCATCGACATAAATGTCTTTATACAAGCCTGCGCCTACCCAAGTATCGTCGCGATAGATATACAGTCCTGCTTTGCCTGCGCTTGGAGCTGCAAATTGCTTAGTCTGAAGAGTAACCTCATTCGATTGCAGTGGCACTGAAGCCGTACAACCCGTCGTAATAGTTAAGACTAATGCGGTAACAGCTAAGAGCGCAATCTTAGGAACTCTAAAGAGAGGAGCGAGGAGAGAGAGAGAGAGAGAGAGAGAGAGAGAGCACGTAGTTGCATACGATTCTTCCCTAATTTTTGGCTTAGTGACAAACTATCGTGGTTCACTTAAGACGCAAGGAAATGGCCCAGTATAAAGCTCAAGAACCGCAAAGGAATCAACGCAATTTAACCCCATAACGGTGCAAATCCCCTGCTTATCCCAGTGCACCACTATCTGCCTTGGCAACAGCAAAATACCAGCCAGTAGTAGTAGTAGTAGTAGTAGTAGTAGTAATAGTAGTAATAGTAGTAGTGAGCAACAACAAAAAACCCAGAGAGCACTACACCCTCTGGGTTCGTTGGTAAAGCTTGCTGTAGTCTGATGCTACAAGGTAAGCTTAGGCTTTGCGCTTAGAGCGTTATTACTCTTTAACCACAGCAGCAATGGCGTTGGCTAAGTAGTCAACGTTCTCGTCGTTAATGCCTGCCACGCAGATACGGCCCGAGCCTACGATGTAGATACCGTACTCAGCACGTAACTTTTCCACCTGCTCCTTGGAAAGGCCAGAGAAAGAGAACATGCCGTTTTGGGTGGTGATGAAATCAAAGTCACCAGCGCCCACAGCCTTTAACTTGTCAGCCAGCAGTAAACGCATACGGTGCATGCGCTCACGCATCTCCTTTAACTCCTGCTCCCACATGCTGCGTAAGTCAGGGTTGGACAGGACGTTAATCACCACCTTCTCACCGTGAGCTGGTGGGTTGGAAATGGCGCAACGCACGGTCAGCTTGATCTGCGAAGTAGCCTTGACGCAAGCATCCTTGTTAGCGCAAACGCAGGTTAAAGCACCCACACGCTCGTTGTACATGCCAAAGTTCTTGGAGAACGAAGAGGCAATTAAGACCTCGCTATTGCGCTCTAAGATCTTACGCACGCCATAGGCGTCTTCTTCTAAGCCCTTGCCAAAGCCTTGGTAAGCAAAGTCAATTAATGGCAGTAACTTCTTACGTGCTAAGAACGAAGCAATCTCATCCCACTGCTCTGGGGTTGGATCCATACCAGTTGGGTTGTGGCAGCAAGCGTGTAACAGCACCACATCGCCCTCTTGCGCCTGCTCTAAGGTGTCGAGCATGCGATCAAAGGCTAAAGAATGGTTGGCGCGGTCGTAGTAAGGATAACGCTCGGTCTTTAAGCCAGCAGCTTCAATGATCTGGAAGTGGTTACCCCAAGTTGGATCGGAAATCCACACACGGGAGGCGACGTGCTGCTGATAGAGGAAGTCAGCGGCAATACGTAAAGCACCGGTACCACCTGGGCAGTGGCAGGTCACAGCGCGGCCATCGGAGACTAATGGGCTCTCAGAGCCAAATAAGAGCTCACGGGTTAAGCGGCCATACTCTGGGTGACCAGTGATTGGCAGGTAGGACTTAGTGGTCTCGGTCTCCAGTAAGAGCTTCTCTGCTTCCTTGACGCACTTTAAGACCGGAGTAACGCCGTGCTCATTTTGGTACACACCAACACCTAAGTTAATCTTCTTAGGATTAGTATCAGCCTTGTAAGCGTCGGTAAGGCCCAAAATTGGATCTGCAGGAGCTAATTCCAAATGATCAAAAAACATTATTTCATCCGTCCTTGGAGCAGAGACTGACTCACTCGCACCGGTATGAGGCTAAAGAAACTTACTACAAACTAGGGATAGAGGGGCATTCCCCACTCTCTATCTGCGCCTCAAGAAGAGTGTATGGTGCGTTACACAGCACCACTAACGAGCCACCAACGGCACCACTCTGTTGCGAGAGCTTGAGCGATGCGGGCTCAAAACACCGCAATTATAGGCCATATCGCACCAAAGGGTGCGATTCGTCACAATTTTAGCGCACGCCTTTTGCCCCGTCTGGCGCGCCCCAATCACCACCACAAGCACCAGCTAAAGCCCTATTTACGGGCAAAGTCTCTCTCTTTAATCCTAACCACACCGCAAAATAGCAGCTCTCTTCTTTAAGACTAGTGCACCACTTTGGCGCGCTTGAGAGGCTTAATGCGCGCTTTTAGGGAAAAGCGCAGGGTAGCAGTGCTACTTTTGCCCCAAAGGCGGGAGAAACTACCTGCTATGCCCCTAGTCGCAGCGCCCGCTCCCTACATAGCGTTTCTTCGCCTTGCGCCCTATCTTAAAGCCTTACAAAACTCAGCGCTGCGGCCCACCTCAGGTTCAGGTAATGACAACCTTATCCCTAAGGCTGAGCACAACGCCCAGCCCCAGCTGTAAGGCGGGAGAGTCACCACATGATAAGGCCGCCACCAGAGCTTTTTACCTCTCGTAGTAGCTGAGGTTCGCGATCATATGGTTCACTGGAGGGCGTCGCTACCGTGACGTATCTGGAGGTAGGTTAATGAACTACCGCAGACTTACGTCTGCGGTTTCACAGTGCTAACTCTGCTTTTACACAGTGTTAACACTGCTTTTTTCTAGTAGCGAGCCGCTATCTGATCTTCTGATGTAGATTGCGGATCACTACGGG
>JAHLFE010000179.1 GCA_018884035.1 Candidatus Anaerobiospirillum pullicola | reverse complement strand
ACCAGCACATATCACCACGCACCTATTAGGTGAGACGTTGGTTACTGACAATAACTATGGTTTGTGGCTTATATAAGCCATTTATCGCTGGTTACCACAACCACTTATCACCTTTTGATTTACTTTCAGGAAGTAAGACTGGAGACAATACCACCACAGGCTGTGCAGAGGCGTTACTCAGGATAAGACAAGGAACGCAAGAGGCGAGGCAAAAGTGCTCGTGTCAGCAGCGGGTAAGCTTGCAGTCCTCAAGATAGGGCACATTCATGTGATGCAGAGATCGCAGAGCAGAGCTATCATGTGCGAGGGGAAAGCGCAGAGAGGAAAAGAAGGAGAGAGGGCTAAAAGAGCGGACGGGATGGTGTGAGAAGCGCGCTGGCGCGCGGAGCAGCTGGGGCGGGCGCTGGAAGTGTGCTTAAACGCCATTTCCCTGCTGAAGAAAAGGGAGTGCTGTGCTGAGGAATGAGTGCTCTCATAAGTGACGGCAGAGGGAAGGCGTAAGGGCAAATACACACCTTGCGTAAGACGGTGCACCATTATTACCCTAAAGTCCATCATCTATAAGTCAGTCGTTCCTTAGCGTGCAAGCGCAGCTGCTGGACGTTGTAGTGGCCTGCAGTTACGCGCTACGCTACGCTGAGGTGCTCTGAGGTGCTCTGATGAGCAACTGCCTTAAGAGCTGACGGAGTTTAAGGCAAGCATGCGGCTCTAACGTAAGCTAAGCTAAGGCTCATCTGCACCATGCATCTGAGGTAGGGGACGTACCCTTGATTAACCTTGCCGCCGTCACTTATGAGATTACTGGTTCCTTAGGAACGACTTACTTAATAAATGACGGGATTTATGGCAAGCATACTTGCCCCACCTTAAGGTATGCTCAGGCTAACTTGCACCTTTTATCTCGAGGTGTAGGCTGTTGCCAGCACTCAGCACTGCATCCGTCAGTTATTAGATAACTCATTCCTTAGTGAATACGGTCGCCGTTCTTGGCACCAGCATCTGGCGATAAGAGGAAGATGTCCTCACCACCAGGGCCAGCGGCCATGATCATGCCCTGCGACAGACCAAACTTCATCTGGCGAGCCTTTAAGTTGGCCACAACCACTACTTGACGGCCCACCAAGGCCTCAGGATCCTTATAGGCGGACTTAATACCCGCAAAGACCTGACGCTGTTCAAAGCCTAAATCCAGCTCTAAGCGCAGTAACTTGCGGGCACCCTCAACTTGCTCGGCCTTTAAGATGGTAGCCACTCGTAAGTCGATCTTGGCAAAGTCATCAATAGTGATCTCCTCTGCCAGTGGCTCGTACTCTGTAGCCCCTTCAGCCTTGGCCTCTGTCTTAGCCGCAGCAGCTGGCGCTTTAGAGGCTGTGGCCTTCATCGCCGCTAAGTCCTGCTTGCTGTCCTCGATCATGGCCTCGATCGCCTTTGGATCGATGCGCGTGAACATTGGGGTGAACTTATTGATGCTGTGGTCTAAAAGTGGAGTAGCTGCGTTCTTAAACTCTAGTGGATCGTTTAAGAACTCTTGGGCCTTGAGGTAAATCTCAGGCAGCACTGGGCTTAAGTAGGTGATGATAGCCTTAAAGGCATTGAGGCCATCAGTGCAGACACGCTGCAGCTTTTCCTCTTGGCCCTCTTCCTTGGCCAGAACCCATGGGGCTTGATGGTCGATGTAGCGGTTAGCCTCATCCGCAAGGCCCATAATGGCACGAATGGCCTCAGCGTAATTGCGGCTGGCGTAGCCTTGGTTAACGGTGTCAGCAATAGCGGAGAGCTTGCCCATTAACTCGCTGTCAAATGGCTCGGCGGCTAACTTGCCAGCAAAGCGCTTGGTGATAAAACCCGCGCAGCGGGAGGCTAAGTTCACGATCTTACCGACGATATCGGAGTTGATCTTGGCCTGGAAGTCATCTAAGGACAGGTCTAAGTCCACCGCATCAGAGGTGAGCTTGGAGGCAAAGTAGTAGCGTAAGCACTCTGGCTTTAAGTGCTTTAAGTAGGTGTTAGCCTGAATAAAGGTACCCTTAGACTTGGACATCTTGGCGCCATTTACCGTGACATAGCCATGGACAAAGACACCATTTGGCAGACGTAAACCTGCACCCTTTAAAGTTGCTGGCCAGAACAGGGTGTGGAAGTACACGATGTCCTTACCAATGAAGTGGTAGAGCTCATGGGTAGAGTCGGCCTTAAAGAACTCGTCAAAATCGATGCCCTTTTGGTCACAGAAGTTTTTAAAGGAGGCCATGTAGCCAATAGGGGCGTCCAGCCACACGTAGAAGTACTTGTTCTCGGTGTCTGGAATCTCAAAGCCAAAGTATGGGGCATCACGGGAGATATCCCATTGCTTTAAGCCTTGGTCAAACCACTCATCGAGCTTGTGAGCCATAGCAGTGCTGATCGCACCAGAGTTGTGGATGTAGTCCTGTAAGAAGTCGTTAAACTTTGGCAGGTCAAAGAAGTAGTGCAGCGACTCTTTGAGCACAGGCTTGGCACCAGAGATGGTGGAGTAAGCGTCCTTGAGCTCAGTTGGATCGTAGGTGGCAGAGCAGACCTCACAGTTATCGCCATACTGGTCTTTGGCGCCGCAGCGTGGGCAGGTGCCTTTGACGAAGCGATCTGGGAGGAACATGTTCTTCTCAGGATCGTAGAGCTGGGAGATGGTGCGGGTGGTGATATAACCCTCATCACGCAGCTTTTTGTAGATCTCAGAGGAGAAATACTGGTTCTCTGGCGAGTGGGTGCGATAGTAGTTGTCGTAGGAGATCAAAAAGCCGTCGAAATCAGCCTTATGCGCTACACCGATTTGCTTAATCAGCTCCTCTGGGGTGATACCCATGTTGTGCGCTTTGATCATGATTGGGGTGCCGTGGCAATCGTCGGCGCAGACGTAATAGACCTGATCCCCAATGGCGCGATGGTAGCGGACGAAGATATCAGATTGGATGTGCTCTAAGATATGACCAAGGTGAATAGGGCCGTTGGCATAAGGCAGAGCGGAGGTGACGAGCATGGTACGGGGTGTTGGCATAGAACGAGGTTGCATTCAGCCTAATGAGAGCTGTTCACAGGGAACCAAGCCTAATGGAAGCTTGAACGCAACGATCTCCTTAGTAAAAAAGCGGAGAAATAAGAGCAGCGCAGGGGGGGCTGCTCCGTTGGCAGTGCTATAGGAAGAAAGTGCGGGGAGCGTATAGCGGGGGCTATTATACAACGCTCGTCAAGGACTGCATGCGCGCTCAGAGCACACAAAGGCCATGTTTATGCGCTTAACGTCGGATCATGGTACCGCTGTATGATGGAACTTTATATGGTGGGGCAGCGGAGGTAAGGGCAAAGAGTTTTATGGCACCCTAAGCTTAAGATCTTAGGAAGTAAAGACCGGTGTGGTCGCGAGCCACCTTGAAGTAAACAACTACCCGCAGCAGCCTCTTGATGTGGTCACTACCTTTACGCGCCAGATCTCTGTGGTAATGTTTCCTTTGCAGAGGAGTAAACTGGGCAGAAGGCACGATGACAGTGGTGATGAGCAACCACTACCTTTAAGTGGTAGTCGCGCGCACTGCTCAAGAATTGAGTACGCGCAAACACCAAATATGCGGTAATTGCGGGTCGCTTGTTAGTGATTACTGGTGGCCTTGAGGATGCTGGGAGTCATTACTCCGAGTGTATGCCTTGGTCTCCTCTGTAGGGCTGTGAAGCTCATTACCGGTTGTGCTTTACTGTGCTCTGACATCGGGGAGTTGCCTTGTATTTATTTTTCCTGATAAAAAAGCCGTTTCTGCTTTACAACTCTAAACGATCTCAAGCATACTGACTGCTTTAGATGTGCTATCGCCAAGTTTTGAGGCTACAT
>JAHLFE010000178.1 GCA_018884035.1 Candidatus Anaerobiospirillum pullicola | reverse complement strand
TGTTTTCAGCGAGGTTTTCAAGAGGATCTGTCGTTTACAGCACCTAGAGGCATCTTCCGTCTGCAACGGCTAGAGCTAGGGAGCTTCAATGGTGCCGTTATTTAAGCGAAAGCTTATGTTGCTGGGTATGGAGCCGCAGCATCCTTGCAGGAGCCTTGCTGGCTCTCCCCAGAACAGCTTGCTACTGCTGCTGCTCTATTGGTTCTCTGCTGCCGGTATGGCGGGGGCTACCACTGTGGAGTGCCTGCTGCTCTCGCTGTCGCTTGCTGCGGCCGCATCACCACTGCGCTCTAGGTTGCTCTGGATATCATCAGCAGAGAGAGCCTCCGTGCTGTCGCTCATGCCCTGTACCAGTACCTGATGGCTAACGCTATCCCCCGTGCTATCAATCACCGTGACTGTATAAAATCCATTGTGCTGCGGGGTAAAGAAGCTATTCTGCTCCTGTAAGACATCGTTGACTAAGACGTAATACGGGCCATGGCCACCACTAAAGCGCACCATCACCTGTCCCGACGCGCCCACTTGTAAGCGCCCACCATCCAGCGGAAACTCTAAAGCCAGTGGCTTGTAGTTAAGGTCAGTAACCACCTCTACCGGTGGCGTCCCTAAGGAACCAACTTGCGAGGCATCCTGCTCACTACCACTGTTAGCGCGCTTAAACACCTGCCCTAAGGAAACAATCTCCACCTTAGTCAGCGCTTGTGGGGGCTGTGGTTGTAAGAGCACACTATCAGTAAGTGGCTCCTTGGTCACCGGACGCAGCGGTATCTGCTCTAGTGCCGTAAAGAGCCATGGTGCTACGGTCTCATAAGCACTCTTGCTCTGCCGTGCGTCACCATCCAAGCGTCCCGTCCAGATACCTACAGTGACACCACCCTTGCTGCCAATAGCCACAGCATCGCGGTATTTATACGAGGTGCCGGTTTTATAGGATACAGGCTGCGCTGGGAGATGTCCACGTGGTACTGGCGTGCCCTCTAGCACAATGTACGTAGCGCGAGCGGCGTCCGCATGGAGCAGCGGCGCTGTATGCAGCGTCTGTTTTTGTAAAAACACCGCATCACGCGCTAGCGTGTCATTGCTTGCCTCTGTGGTAGTGGTAGCTGTAATGGTAGCAGCGGCCTCTTCCACTTCTCCCGAGGCCGTCACCTCAAGTCCACTCACTGACGCTACATGCGCACTGCGCTGATAAGTGCTCATCGCCAGCTGCGCCTTTTGTGCAGTATGGCCATTGATAAGATGTAACGGCGCAATCTGCCCATCATGCGCTAAGGCCGCATACAGCTGCGTTAAATCGTAGAGGCTGATATCAACCGCACCTAAGATCACGCCTAAGTGTGGCTGCGTCTGTGGCGCTAAATGTAAGCGCCCATGCTGATAGGTCTTCAGCTCCTTACTGTGGTCGGTCTTGTCCACCGCATTGGGGAATTGGTTTAAGCGGCTAACAAATTGCGTCGCTCCCACCGCTTGCATCACCTCTAAGGCCGGTAAGTTAATCGAGCCCTGTAACGCCCGTGCTGCCGTCATCTCCCCAAAAAACTTGCGGTCGTAATTGCGAGGCTGGTAGGCACCATAGAGCCGTGAGATATCCAAAAGCAGGGAATTAGGGTGCAGTAAGCCGTCTTCAAAGGCCATGGCATAGGCAAAAGGCTTAAGCGCCGAACCTGGCGAGCGCAGGGCCTGTACCGCATCGACATAGGAGTGCTGCACGCACGGTGAGCCCACATAGCCCAGTACCGAGAAATCGCGATTGTCTACAGCAAGTAGCGCTATGCTCTCTTCACTGTCATTGCCATATTGCTCCTGATAGCGGCGAGCGATGTCGTTTAAGATATTCTGCACCAGTGGATCAATGGTGCTGTAGAGCTCTGTTGGTACCCCAATGCCAGACTGATCCTGCTCTTGATGTACCCGTGCTATCGTCTGTCCCACTTCCTCAGGCACGGCATCACCAGCGGCCGTCACTATAGCCTCGGCTAAAGCCAGACGTGCAATGCTGCGCATCTCGGGTGGCTCGAGCTTACCGCTAAAGAGGCTCTGCCCTAAGTGGTAGGCACTCTGGGGCAGCGGATAGCGGCGCGTTGGCAGTGGTTGCGCATCTGCAGCAGCTAAGACATCAGCGGCAATAAAGCCTTGCTCATAGGCCCGTTGCAGCACCGCATGGCGGTAGTAGCGCGCCTTTTCGGGATGCAAGTCAGGACGCATGGCCTCAGGGGCGCGGGGCAGAGCCACTAAGAGCGCCGCCTCATCAGGGCTCAGCTTTTGCGGGCCGTGATTAAAGTACATATAGGACGCCGCAGTCACACCTTCGATGTTTCCGCCAAAAGGTGCCATGGTGAGGTACATATTGAGGACTTCTTCACGGCCCATGTAGTAGGTAAGATAGAGCGCCCCCAGCGCTTCTTCCGCCTTGCTCAGGATAGAGCGCTCTTTTGGCTCTAAGAGGCGGCAGACCTGCATGGTGAGGGTAGAAGCTCCCGAGACAATATTGCCTGCTTGCAGATTGCTGAGCATGGCTCTGCCCATGGCAAAGGGATCGACACCCCAGTGGTGGAAAAAGCGCTCGTCTTCGGCGGCGATGAGCATCTTCAGGTAGAGCGGATCGACATCATCGACTGTGGTGCGGATACGGTAGAAATCACCTGGCGCCATGTGCGCGTAGATGATGTTGTTTTGCCCATCATAGAGGACGTGCGAGCGCTCGTAGTATTTGCGCAGGTCGGGAGCGCAGACGTGCATGCCCACCACTAGCACAAGGATCGCTACGACAAAGAGGCCGATGTTGGCGCCGATAATGGCACGGCGATGGCGGCGCACAAAAGCGTTGCGTAGCTGCCAAAAATAGCGCCAATACGCAAGGGGGCCACTGCCAGCGGGTACATGTTCACGTAGCGTGGCCTTGGCCGCGCTGAGGCATTTTTTGATACTGAGCGTGCGCTTGTCTTGAGCGCTGTGTTTTACCGTGATCGCATCGCTGGTGTTAGCGCTGGCGCTGGCGCTAGCGCTTGTTGCTGTGCCACTGTTTGTTGGCGCTTCGTGGCGCAAAGCGTGGGCTTTGGTGGTAGGACGCTTTGTGGAAGTAGGGCTATGCTTCTTGGCCATGGGCAGAGAATAGGGGGTGAGTTATACGCCGCGTGATAGGGCGTGGTTAGTTGGTGGAGGATTGGTTGTAGTGACGCTGCGGTGGCTCTGCAGAGTATCTACAGAACTTGCAGGAGTGATCCACCCTTGGGCGAGGAGCAGCAAGTCATCACAGCTGCTCTTAAGATGCCGTGGCGTGGGGCACAGCCTACCGTGGCACCTTGCGGTATTAACTCCTAGGTGCTGAGCAGAGACTACAACGGCCTCAAAGTGAGGCCGTCGTGAGCTTAAGCTGTAGAGTTAGTTTGCTCCCATCTCGGTGATAATGAGTGGGCTCTCCCCATAGAAGGAACCGTAAATCTGTGGGCTGCTCTGCAACTGCATCAGGGCCTCACCTTGGTTAAAGGTGCCAGGATGCGCTGCACGCAACACCACAAACATGCTCATGCTCTCCTCGTCAATGTAGCGCGAATAGCGTGCCACAATCATGTCATCCAGCACCTGTAAGTCCTCTGGTGAGTACACCTGCGTCTTGCCCATGAGCTTACCAAAGACCGGATCGTTAAGCTGCGCTGTGCGCACATACTCAAAGCCCGCAGGCAGCTTTACTTTAAGTAGAGGATTGGACTGTAAGTCCACCTCGCGCGTAAAGTTCACCTCCATGAGCACTTCCTCGTTTGGTCTAAACTGGTAGTGGCTCACGTCTAAGGCACCATCGCGGTTAAAGTAATTAACGTGCAAGGTAACCCCGTTATTGGCCATCACGTTGTCGTGCTCGTACTGGCCTAAGACCGAGGTCGTGACAAAGATCGCCCGCTCCCCACGATTGTGCACAGTAAGCTTGCCGTCTGCAAGGGTATAGCCAGCAACGCTCTCATCGCCTGCCGTAGGAGCGGCCTCCGGCACACTTTCCCCTTGCGCTCTTGGTGGCGTGGCGGCGGCCTGAGCGCCAGCAGTGCTGTTTGCAGTGCTGTCTGCAGTGCTGTCTGCACTGCTATCATCGTGGGCAGTTGTCTCTGTCTTGCTCTCCGTCTTAGTCTCTGCACTGGTTGCAGCTGCCTCAGGAGCGCCCTGAGCTCTATTCAGCTGCGCTAATTGCTCCTTAGTGAGCACAATTTGCTCGCTATCCACCGCCTTAGCCGCCGCGCTTTGCTCTGCTGTCTGCGCGCTGTTTGCCGTCATATGGGCATTAGCCCGCAGCATTGCTGCCATGGTCAGCGAGGAGAGGTAGTCCGGCGCCTCTTGCAGGCATTGCAGCTTGGTCAGCAGCAATTCCATTGGCGCGTTAAAGCCCGCACGTAAGCAGGCATCAATCACCACAAAGGCATCATGGCGGATGTCAGTCTCCGGCAGCACATTAAAGCTGCTAATCTGCCCTAAGAGCTCATAGCGCTTGCTGCGATCTTGCGGGTCGACCTTACTGAGCTCATCTTGCAGCTGTTGCCAATTAAGTAAGTTGCTCGCCGCTAAATCCAGAGCTTTTTGCGCACGGGCATGATCACCAATCTGCTCTAAGGCATTGGCCAAATGCGCCAGCATTACCGGCGCCTTCACCTGATTTTCATCTAAGGCATAGCGCAGGTTCGCTTGGTTGATGCTCTCGCCTTGGGCTAAGACCTCATTGGCAAAAGCAGCGGCGCTGTCGCCGGTGAAGTACTTGCTGTTTAAGCGCAGGTACTGTAGCGAGTTCTGCAGTGTTTGCTGATTGACCGCAAAACCTTGAGCTTGCGCCAGTTGCAGCACTTGCGTGGCGTAAGCCGTAAAGTAATCGCTGGCGCCGACGTAGTTACCTGAGGTAGTGGCTCGCGCCAGCAGACGTAAGATCAGATCCTGAATGGCCGCATTAAGCTCCGCTTTAGAGCGGTATGGCTTATAGGAGTTAAGCTGTGCACTGAGGTTCTGGTAGGAGTTATCAGTGCTTGGCTCCTCTTCCGTGCCTGCAGCAGAGGCCGCAGCGGCGGTAGAGCTGGCCGTATTGTCTGCAATCAAGCTTTCACCGTAGAGCAGCTTGCTCTCCAGTGCAGCAATGAGATCGCCAATGGAGTAGAAGCCAAAGCGGTCAATCTGGGCGGTATAGGCACTTGGATTGACGTTTGGCAGCAAGCCC
Source organism: Candidatus Anaerobiospirillum pullicola (assembly GCA_018884035.1). Lineage (GTDB taxonomy): Bacteria > Pseudomonadota > Gammaproteobacteria > Enterobacterales > Succinivibrionaceae > Anaerobiospirillum > Anaerobiospirillum pullicola. The sequence continues at coordinate 12,361 of JAHLFE010000178.1, read as the reverse complement.
TTAGAGATGGCCACGCCGCTTAATTGTGTAAAGTCCTGTCCTAAATCAAAAGTCGTGCTCTCATGGGCAGGCACCAGCACCACGTAATTCTTTAAAAGAGGTAAGCGTGGGGAGGTGACAGTAAGGTTGTAATCCTGATGCACGCTGTACTCAGGATTCATGACCTTCAGGTGAATCGTACCCACGCCTAATTGCTCGGTGGTGTCTGCACTATCCTTACCTAAAGCGCCGTAGGTCTTAATGGTAAAGAAGTGATCCTCACGCAAACCAGGCTTTAAGGAGCTTACTGCCTGCTCGGAGCACTTTAAAGCGCCATCGCAGCGGATATCGATCTTAAAGTTAGGATCGCTGGCTTTGAGGTTGTGCAGATTAAGGCGGGCCTGTACCTCATCACCGGCATTTAAGAAGCGTGGTAAGCCTAGCGTGGCCACGGCCTTATCACGAATGAGCACATCTTGGTTACTGGCACCAGTCTGCTCTTCATTCCATGCTACGGCCATGACCTTTAAGCTGCCAGAGAATTGTGGCACCGCAAATTCAACTTCACCCTCGCCTTGGGCATTGAGGGGCACAATCTTCGAGGCTAAGGCCACGGTCTTAAAAGGAATGGCCTCTAACACGGCAGCGGCGGCATCCATGGAGAGCATCGCCTTTTCAGCGGTGGCGCCATAGCCTTGGCCTGTTTGCAGTGGATTGGTCATGAGGTAGCCATAGGCGTCGTAGAGATTGACCTCATACGCCCGATCCTGCATCAGCACCTTGTTAGGATCAGGTGCCTTGTAGGAGGTAAGCGCTAAGACGCCATTGTCGACCAGCGTCACCTTCGCATAGCCGCTGGCGGCCTCCTCTAAAGCCGAGGCACTGCCAGGCTTTTGCGCACGCCCTTGCGTGAGACCATCAACCTGCGCCTCTTGTACCGCTTGCTTGGCCGTCGAGCCCGCAACACCTAAAGCCGCGCTATCCACTGGTACCGCTTTGACCGTAAAGCGTAGCGGCGATTGTGGCTTCACCTCGGCAGGGGCGGTGGTAGTGACCTGCAATTGATGAGCGGCTAAATTGAGGTTGAGATCGCACAGACCCACAGCACGAATCGGCGTGGTGGCATCAGCCACGGCGCCTATGGTGCTTCCTTGGTTGTTGTTGCCGCTGCTAGGGGACGTAGTGGCCTGAGATCGAGGTAAAGGCGAGAAGATAGAGAGCAGCGCGTGGCCCTGAGGGTACATCTCGGCGGTGATGTTGACCTCGATCTCATTGTGGCCCTTTTCTACCTTAAAGGTCTTAAAGTCACTGATACCGTTGCTGCCTAAGGCTAAGTTGGCGTAACCGGCAAAAGGACTATCAAAGCTTAATTTGGCCTTATCACCGAGCTCATACTGCTCCTTATCGGCATAAAGCGCGATACGGTCAGGGGTTAAGGCATCATGGCTTGAGGAGAAGCCTTTGACAAAGGAGTAGGTAGTGCGGCTCTTGTCTGACTCCAGCTCTAAGACGTAGGTGCCATCATCAAGCTCGACGGAAATGGCAGCGGCATTGAGCTGCTGGTTGTTGACGCGCACTGAGCCTTGGTTGACCAGATTGCGCCCGACAAAGCTGACAAAGCGCCACGCGCCATTGTCATAAACGTAGTTGTAGTCGGTAAATTCCTTGTAGAGGTAGTACTTGACATCCTGCGGGAAGGTGCTGCCATCCTGCATGTACGAGCACAGTGCAAAGTTGGTGGTAGCTGCACTTGGCGCTTTCGCTGGCGCCGTGCTCACCTTGCTGCTGTCTGCAGGGCGCGGCTGCGCCGCTGGGGCTCCACCGGCTAAAGGGGCGATCTCTGCAGGTGTATCGCTGCTCTTTAAGAGACGCACACCGATTAACGGCTGGTTATAAGCGACCTTAAACTCTTGCTCGATAGCGACCGGCTGGCCATTGGTATCAAAGACCGTCGCGGTGACATCAGCGATACGTGGGTACTCACTGGCTTTGAGGGTAATGTTCTGTTGCAGCTCACCTTGGACATTGGTCTTGAGGTTAAAGAACTGCTCCATCTGCTGCAGTTCGGAGTACTTGCGGCTATCGGGGCCAAAGTGGAATTGGTTTAAGAACTCATTATTGGCAGCGTTGGCGTCACGTGGTACAGGGTGGGGATCAGGACGCAGCGTCAGCGTAAACATGCCATTAAGATTAGACGCGCGCGAACCATAGTTGAAATTGGTGGTAGTGCGCAGCGTAAACGGCGTATTGAGGGCAATGAGCTTTTCGTCATTGGCAAAGGCGCTGTTGATTTGCGTTGGGACAAAGCTGCCCACCGTAAAGTAGGTGTTGCTTAAGATGTTGTCGCCCAAACGCAGCTGCATGGCATAGGTGCCCTGCGGCGTGCCCTCAGGCAGGGTAAAGTCGTACTCATAGCCACCCATCTTAGGCTCTTTGAGCAGCACCTGCTTAATGGCATTTTGATATGGATTGAGGACGCGTAAAGTCAGCGGCAGATTGACGCCTTGTAGCTGCGCATTACGCACTAAGGCCGTAAAGTGTACGGTCTCACCTGCACGGTAAATACCACGCTCGGTATAGGCGTAAGTTTGTAAGTTAGGCGTGCTGTCGCTGTCATTGCTCAGCGGTAAGGAGCGGGCGCCGGTATTGTCCTCAAGATAGAGCGGGGCGGAGTTGAGGTCTAAGCTGTAGGTGTCGTTCTTGTGCAGGGCAATGAGGGCGCGTGGGGCTAAGGCGTTTTTACCGGCGATAGCTTCAGCACTAAAGCGGGCTACACCTTGCTCATTGGTGGTGCTTTGCGCTAAAACTTCATTGTTGTGCGCAATCAGCTGTAAATTGACCCCTGGTAAGGATTGAGCTGTGGTGAGCGAACGGACGCTGACTAAGAGGCCGTCAGCACTCTTGTAGGTGCTTAAGCCTAAGTCCGTAATCATCATGAGCTTGGCGCTCAGCGGCAGCATGGTGTTGTTGAGGTTGTAGAAGCTGGTGAGGTCGTCGACATTGAGGCGCGGATCGGAGGCCACAATAAGGTACATACCGTCATCGGCATTACTCATAAACTGCTTGAGCGCAATGTTGGTGTTGATGCCCTTGTTCTTTTGCTCAGGGCTTAATTGCGCTACCATGGCCGCTTGTACTGCTTGCTTTAATCCGGCGGTAGGGCCAGAAACCGAGGTGCCCGCAGTAGTACTGTTTTGGGCGTTACCTGCATTGGCAGTGGTAGTAACTGCGGCAGAGGCGTCGTTGTCGGTGTCGGTAGCGGCAGCATCAGCAGCAGTGTTAGCTGCAAGCGAGGCCTGCTCGGCGTCAGCCATGAGAGATGGCAGAGGCGGCAGAGCCATGAGGTCGATGCTGCTGTTGGAGGCGAGATTAAAGAGGTGGTCGTAGACCTTATGGGCGCTGTCACTTAAGAGCTGCCGCAGTGTCCACGTGCTGAGCTCGTTATTGAGCAGCGCTGGTAAATTGAGCTGGTTGATGCTGCGTGTCGAGAGCTTATAAATCGAGAGCTTAAAGCTAGGCTGATTGATAGTCTGGACGTTAAAGGAGCTATTGGCCGCGTTCTTTGGCAGGATGATGTTGTAAGGCAGCTTGATTTGCGCGCTGGCATCAGAGATGGTAAAAGGCACCCGCACATCTTGCGCGAGTTTATCGCCTGAGGTAAAGGTTAAGCCCTGCTTTAAGGTCAGCTCATATGGCGTGCCGTGGCTTAAGCCGGAAACACAGAGTAAGCCCTGATCAAGCGTAGGGTTGCCGTCAATTAAAGTACCGACATTTGCCTGCGCCGCCGTAGCCTGAGCAGATGTAGCCCCCTCAGTGGCAGCAAGAGTAGTCGCGGTGGCGCCATTAGTAGCGGTGCTACTGGTAGCGTTCGTGGCAGCGGTAGCTGGTAGTTGGCGCAGCTCGATAAAGCGGGTGAGATTATCGATATCGTTTAAGACGCTTTGCCCTTGGCTTAAGGTAAAGCACATCGAGGCAGGCGAGGAGTTGGAGCGCTCAAGGAGGTTTAAGACGGTGACATTGGTGTCAGCAGCGTAAGCTGTGCCCACAGTAAAGCTGCTCAGCGCCGTACAGAGGGCAAGGTAGAGCTTGCTGTTCCGTAATTTACGGGTGGAGATGGAGTGGGGCTCATCGCGAAAATCTTGAGGGCTCATCAATAAACTCCTTGCGGCTCGACGATGCTGGGGGCGTGGTGGCGTGGGGTGAGTGGTGGTAGTGCTGGGGATAAAAGCGTGGTCGCACTTGGCGGCGCCGTGCTTTAACCTCTGAGGCTGTCTAATCATAGCACCGCCTGTAGCCTTATGGGCAGAGAGAGGTGCTTTTGTCGGTGCAGCTGCAGCTTTTCCTTCTATTAGAGCAAGCCCTGCAGGGCATGGTGGGACAACACCATTGGGGCTGGGCACTGGCGTTGGGTGGTGGTGGTTTGCTGTATTGGTGCAGCTACCAGTGCCTCTCATGTGATGTGGCTGTACACAGCTAAAGCCAAAGTTGGGACAGTACCACAGAGCAGCAGGGCCACGGTAATGGCTTGTGGTTTGCCCCTCTTAACTGACATCAGACAGCTGGCACGTATTTATTTTTCCTGATACATAAGCTGTTGCTGCTTTACGCTGCTACACGAGAGCCACAACAATGACGCTTAAGATGGGGGCACGCTCAGCTTTAAGGTTCGCGCCTTACCTTGGAGTAGTGGTCGTAAGGAGATTCCCTTGGAGGTAAAAGCCTGATTTTAGCGGTTTGGGAGCGGTTGGAGAAAAATCAGCCGCAACTCCGCGACGTCAACTGAAGATGGCGGGTGAAGGCTATCCACCAACCTTTGAGGTGAGCCCTGTAATTTGAGGTGAGCCCTGTTGTTGGTGGTCAATAGTGGTAATGTTTCCAACAGCAGCAACAATATCATCACCGCCACCATCACCTCCTCCAAAAGCGCTCTTTTGGCGTGGTCGGCGCCATCATACGCCAGTCCCCGTCAGCACGTTGCAGTACTGGGCCTCACCACAAGCGTATGCAGAGCAGCACAGCCAGCACGATGCTGTTAGCGCTGGTCAGCAAGCTGCTGCATTAAGTGGCTGTTGGCTGTAAGTGACGGCACTGATGAGGTCATGCAGGCCGTATTGAGATGCGAGATCTGCTCTAAGCTTGGTGGATACCACAACGCAGCCTCATACCTTGAGGTAAGCACATGAGCTGTGGTGATGGCGTTTAATGTTAGTCACCTAAGAGTAGTAGGTGGGCTCCATATACCAAACTCTGTGGAGAACCGAGCTGCTTAGTTTGGTAGTGTAAAGCTGGCCACTTAGATTGGACTTAGTGGGGTCAAGGTGTGCGCGCTTTGTCCCGCCTCAAGCGTACTACTGCTGGGGGGCGGCGGGCAATGTGGGGGAAGGCGTGACGGATCGCCAGTAAGCGGCGTCAAGCACAGTGACCATATCACAGTGGAGCGTTGTTGGCTGCTGCTTGTGGTGGAGAAAACATGTTACTGCGGCAGAGCTTAGCTTATTTGAGCTGAGCATATAGCCGCAAGCGCTGCGCCGCTTATTTTGCTTTTGTTGGTGCTGGTTGCGCCTGTGCTTTTGCCTGAGCTAGCTGGGCCCGTGCGGTTTTAATTTGCAGCTTAAGAGCAGGTGAAGCTGCTTGCTCTAAGCAAACAGAGCGTGCCTGATCCAGCTTCTGCGCTGCAGTCTCGTAGCGCTGCTCAGCAGCTGTGGATGGTGGTGAGTAGAGCATAGCAATCTCTCTGTATGAGCTGCTGCGGCCAGCAGACAGCAGCATAGTGCTAAGAAAAGGGAATCTACTCGGCTGTGGTGGCTGCCAACACCAAATGTAGCCTCGCGCTTGCAAGATAGCAAGCTCTTAAGCCGCAGTTATGGCTGTTGACCTAGAGTTGTCGGCGTATGCCCCACTCGTAGAGGGTACAAAATAGGCGCTGCCACTGCAGGAGCTCACTGCACGCCGCTCCCAAAAGCTTGCCGTATTTTGGGAAAAGGACGCGTCATATCCCGCGATGGTCAGCGCCTCGTCATAAAGAGAGGGCTGTTGCCATCTCTGTTAGTACTCTGTAGAGCAAGAAATCTACCTGTACGCTTGTGTGCCACCTAGAGTAAACAACTACCAGCAGCAATCTCTTGACGTGGGCTATGCCCTTGCGCTTTAGCTGCGAGTATCCCAAAAAGCAAATTCCCAAGGATAGCCCAAAGGAGATAACTGCCTACAATCAGGTGTTTTACCCTGAGAGTAGGTGTTTGCTGCGGCGCTACTCTCGAGATAAGGCGCCGTCAGGCGCTTTTTAGGTTACCTACCGACCGTGAGGAGGTCTGGGATAATTTTGGTTAAGCTGATAAACACACGGTTTATGGGCATGCATCGATACTATCTCGAGGTCAAACTTGAGCGCAAAGTAAGGCTCTTTACCTTAGTTTTGTGGCAAAGCCACCTTGCTTTGGCCCATATTATCTTTAAGCATGTGACCAAGAAACGCCTTATTTATGCGCTTTGTAAAAATTAAGCTAGACATCCTCACGATCGGTACCTACCTTTAGCTCATCTGGATAATTGCGCTTACCAGAGGCGTAAACAGGGTAGCAAGCAGGAGGGCAGTTTTGGTGGTGATTAGCAATCACTACCTCTAAGTGGTAGGGTTCTTTGTTGTAAGTAGGGGATGCTGATTAAGAACACCAATATGGTTCACATGAAAGTTCATGTGTCTATCAAGGATCATGACCATTTCGTTCAACAAATGAACCAAATTAGGTCACACCTTTTTAGTGCATCCCGTGCTTACGATAAAGAACCGTGGTAGTCACGCTCCCAAGTCGCTTTTGTACCAGCGGTGAGCGTCTTTTACATTACGAAGCGAGCACCATAGCAATAGACTTTGGCTTTTGGTTCGCCTCGTAGATCATGGTCATCTTGCTGCGCAGCGCTTGTTCCTCTTCAGAGGTATAGCCACGTATCCCTGATAAGCACACCTTCATGCAAGCTGTGCAGTTCATGCACTGCTCACGATCCTCGTCTTTAACAGTAAATGTCTCCGGATCAATGATGCCACAAGGACACATTTTGATGCAGCGCTGACAAGAATCACATTTAGCGGTGTCAAGCGGATGGGGAATAATGGCGGCTCGGCCTGCCGCTTTGTACGGCGTATTAAAGTCAAAGTCGTACTCAGCCCACTCCTCGTGCTGTTCTTGCAGCTTACACAGCAGCTTTAAGATCTCTTGAGCTTTGCTCGTAAGTTGTGCCTTATCGTTAGCATCAGGGCGTCCTGAGGCTAAGCGGCGCTCTAAGGAGTGCTCGGCAATAGCTTCGATGTAGCCGCCGACCTTAAAGCCATGCGCTTGTAAAAAGGCCGCAGTCTCACGGGTGCCATCTTCAATGGCACGGTTGCCGTATACAGAGACCACAATGGCGCGGGCACCATTGCCTTGAAGCTCGGGCCACTGCGCAAAGGCCCATGGCATGCGCCCATAGTAGACAGGGGAGGCTAAGACTAAGAGGTCGTGCGCAGAGAAGACAGGTGCTTTAGCGCGGCGCTCGGGGGTGAGGTAATTGTAGGTGAGTACCTGTGGTTTGTAGTGTGGCAGGCCTTGGAGAAAGCCATTTTGCAGAGCCATAGCCACACGCTTGGTGCCGCCGGTTGGGGAAAAATAAGCGCAAATGATGCGATTGATGTCCATCCTGCCCCCTTCGCTTACAACAGAGCACACGGCTAAGCGCCGCCGTAAATCCTAACGATGGTTACGCACCCATGGCTTTATGCAGAGTACCACAGAGGTGGAACCTCGGGGCTCTGCTGCAGGGCCGTTTAGAGAGCATTGTAACAAGTATGTGCGCACAATGGGGCACTGCACTACGTTGCAGTGTACAGCGCGTCACATCTCCTGTGCTGTAGCGCATAAACAAAGACGGCCGCCTGCGTAGAGTGCGTGGCGGCCGTTTAAGTTACAGGAGAGAGGCACTCAGGGGTAGTGGGCACTATCCCAAGATTACCTACAGGCGCCAGATAGCATTAGCGGCGTGGCTGCTCCTTTAACTTCTGTGCCAGTGCCTTTAAGTTCTCAATACGCGAGGAGTCAGCAGGGTGGGTGCTCAGTAACGCCGCTAAGCCCTCATTGCCTGAGCCTAATTGCATCATCTTTGTCCACAGGCTGACACCAGCATCAGGATCGTAGCCAGCATCGTACATCAGCTCTAAGCCCAGCTCGTCGGCCTCCGTCTCATGAGAGCGCGAGAATGGTAGGGTTAAGCCTAAATTGGCGGCGACCTGACCTAACTGTAAGGTGGTATTGTCCACACCAAAGAGCGAGGCAATCTGGAAGGCGCCCTGCTTTAAGGTCTCGGTGCTTTGCTGCTCACGCACGTGCTCACGTAAAGCGTGGGCAATCTCGTGACCTAAGACCGTTGCTAACTCGTCATCAGTGAGGTTAAGTTCAGTAAGAAGCGCCGAGTATACCGCGATCTTGCCACCGGCCATGCACCATGCATTTACCTCATCAGAGTTGATGACATTGACCTCCCAGTCCCAGTTAGCGCAATCGGCACGGAATAATGGGGCCTTAGCAATAAGCTTGTTGGCAATGTTTTTAACGCGCTTAGTCTGCGCTGCGTTGGTGTTAAGGGCATTTTGGGCCTTAGCTTGCGCGATCACTTGATCGTAAGCTTGGGCCGACTCCGCCATGATTTCTTCGGAGGAGACTAACATCAGCTGGGAGCGATTGGTTGTTTGCGAGTTGCTGGTCGTGCTTTCGCAACCACTTAAGACAGGGGTAGCAAGAGCGAGCGAAACGACTACAGCTAAGGCACTGGTCTTTAGGGACATGTGAGCTCTCCTTATTGAGCAAAGCGGTCAGACTACAGCAGGGAGCATGCTGTCATCAGTTATTAGTGGTGCCCAAGTCACATCCAAGCAGCGTAGAAACAGATGCGCTCATGGCACGGTACAGCAAGCTGAGGTTAGACCTAAACTGCTTTATATTAGCAGGTTATAAGCAGCAAAATGAGCAAAGATAACGCCATGGCTACGCAGACTGGCCTTATTCCATTTTGCCTTTGCCACCATGCTTGGTGCCGTGGACTCTACCTCTCTCCAGCGATGGGGGAAAGAGTGTGGTGACTTGGTGGTTGTGGCAAACAGCGCAGTGGAGATAAGCGCACCAGTGCTTGAGCCTGACAGCACTCTTACGCGAAGGTAGAGCGGCAGCAAAACACTTAATATGAGGGGAAAAGGCGGCAGCAGGTTATGGCAGCAGGTAGTCTTGAAGAAAGGACAGGAGATAACAACTGGCCCTCAGGATGAGGGCGTGTATCCCAAAAAAGGGCTCTACTCAGAGTTTGGTGGATACCAAAAAGCAGCAGCGCCCTGCGATCAAGCATGGAACCCCATGTAATGGCGTTTTGCGTGACCAACTTTGAAGTAGTGTTGGTGCTCTATCCACCAAATTCTGAGTAGAGCCCAAAATTTCGGCTCTCCTCAGAATTTGTGGGTCGCTTAGGAGGTAATGGTACGGCTAATTGCTGATTAGCACTGGCCTTTAGTCCAACCACCTAAGACTGGGGCTTGAGCCTATCCCCACAGATTCTGAGGAGAGCCAAAATTTCACAAGGGCGCTACATTGTTGGGGCCAAAAAGAGAATTCGCTACATCTTGGCTTTAACTCTGTGTAGCGAGCGAGTTACAATCTCTCCAAGACAAAAGAGGGGGCGCTTCACAGTAAGCGCACAACGGGAAACCTGTTGCTATGGATCATTTGACGATCAGCAATAACACGCTGACCTTAAAGGACAACACCTACAACTGTGAAGTCGAAGTGGCAACGCAACATCAAGAAGCGCTGCAATATCTGGCCAACAAGACTGTGCATGCAGAGGATGTGGTCATCTATCCCTACCCATCATCTGCGCCAGAGGTTGAGGGGGAGTATCTTAGCGGTGTACACCGTGATGATTCGATCTTAAGTGTGCAGCATAAGCAGGGCAACACCTACAGTATCAATACCGGTAATTTGGTCGGATTTATCGGGTATGGTGACCTCAAAATCATCATCCAATCGCGCTTTGCATCCGAGCGCGGTGATTTCTGGCTGCATTACCTTATGCACAAGGTTTCGCGCTTCAACTTGGTGAACTTGCCTATAGCACCATCTCCAGTGGAGAGCATCCTCAATCTGCTGCCGCTTTTGTTCCCGAACTACTTGGTACGCGCGCTTAACCAAGGCATCTTCAAGCAGTATCAGCGCTTCGATTACAACGATACTAAGCCTAAGGGTACCATTGAGGTGGCGCGGCACCTCAAACGTAACATCCCATTTCAAGGCAAGATTGCTTATCACACCCGCGAGCTGAGCTGTGACAACCCCGTCACTGAGCTTATTCGCCACACCATTGAGTTCCTGCGGACTAAGCCGCAATGGGCGTCGTTGTTGGAGTTTGATGCCGATGTCATTGAGGCCGTGCAGCAAATTGAGCTGGCCACACCTAACTTTAGGCGTGGCTCCCTGCACGCAGTAGTTGCAGCCAACCACCGTCCTTGTGCCCACCCGCTGTTGACTGACTATCTGCCGCTACAACAGCTCTGCCTAAAGATTCTGCGTAATGAGGATGAGGGCTTACGCTTTAGTACCGACAACGAGCAAGTCTACGGTGTGCTCTTTGATATCTCTTACCTCTGGGAAGAGTATTTAGCGCTTCTGCTGCATCCTGCTGGCTTTGCTCACCAGAGCAATACCCAGCGGCAAATGTGGCGGTTGGCTAAAAAGGGTAGTGCGTCGCGCTTGCTCTTTTGCCCTGACTTTGTCTTCAAACCACACTTTTCAACTCGCTATAGCCTAGAGCCGCCTACCACCAACTTGGTAGCTGACGCCAAGTACAAGCGCTATGAGTGCAAAGCACCTGATGATGCTGACGTTTTGCAGATGATTCGCTATATGTACGCACTTCAGGCTCAGCATTCCCTGTTACTTAGTCCCGCCAGCAAGGCAGATCCTCTTAAGAGCCACTACGAATTCTATGGCCATGGCGGCACCTTGGATGTGCGCTTTTTAGATGTTCCTCAGCATGCTGATTCTTATCATGATTTCTGCACGCAGATGCGGGATGCTGAGGAGAGCTTGGGCACAACTATCAGCGATTTCTTACGGGATATTGACCTGCAGTAACTTGACCAGACCTAATGGGAGTAAGACCTATGGATCCAAAGCTTGAGCAATTCAAGCACTTGCTTGAGTACTTCGTTGCGCACATTGAGTACGTGACTAACCACGATACCAACTTTGTGGGGTATAACCAGTACATCAAGCCACACATCGATGCCGGTGATTTCCAAGAGAAAGGCTTTGGTCATAAAGCAGGTAGCTCATTTAGCAAGAAGACCATTGCAGCGTGGAATGACTTTGGCAATGGCAACGTAGTCAATATCACCGTGGATAGTCGCTTTCAAGGAGCCATCAATAGAGGTGTCTTCTTACATTGGTGGAACGGCTATAGTGTCAAGGCTAATTGGAAGCTGGATGCTGACACAAGGGAGCATCATGTTATCAGTTTGATCATCTGCTTCAAAAATGACTCAGCGGAAAAAGAGGCTTCGCTGGAGGCGCTGGGGTTGTTTGATGGCAAGGAGCCAAATGACGAGCTCAGAAAGTTCTGGGCTTATTACGAGTCCAGAGACGATAGCCACACCGATGACAAAGTGAATGAGGATAGTGGCAATGGAGCGTTGTTATCTGAGGTTAGTGACTACCTCTTATGGCATAACAAGAACTTGATCTTGACCGGAGCTCCTGGCACAGGCAAGACCTATTTAGCTAAGCAGGTTGCGGAATGGTACGCGTGTAATGAGGATGACGAGCCAGAAGATTTTCGCATGGCACAAGTGCAGTTCCACCCATCTTACGACTACACCGATTTTGTCGAGGGGCTGCGCCCTGTAAGCCAAACTAACGGTCAGATCGGCTTTGAGCGTCAAGATGGCATCTTCAAGACCTTCTGTAAGACAGCCTTAGCTCACCCTGATAAGTTGTTTGTCTTTATCATTGATGAGATCAATCGCGGCGACATCAACAAGATCTTTGGTGAGCTCTTCTACGCCATTGATCCTAGCTATCGTGGCACCAAAGGGCGCATCAGAACCCAGTACCAGAATCTGGTGCCAGCAGACGATGCGTTTGCAGACATGGGCATTAAGTTAAGCAAAAGCGCTTAAATATCAGCATTGTAGCCACTTACTAAGGCTCTTACGCCGGTCGATTGGCATTTTACCCCGCAAAAACGGTACAATGAGACCAGATCTTGGTTTATATTAATCCCTTATATAAGGGATTCTTGTTTGAGGCGTTGAGCCTAGGTGTTTCCAACTGAGAAACACCTTACTAAAAGCTCATGGCTCATAGAT
>JAHLFE010000177.1 GCA_018884035.1 Candidatus Anaerobiospirillum pullicola | reverse complement strand
TATATAAGGGATTATTGGATGAACCGTCGAGTCTAGGTGTTTCCAGTCTGGAAACATCTTCCTGCGCGATTAAGTGGCTTGTAAACGCCACTTTCTCACACCCAAGCGAACCACTAACTTAACGCCCATGCGAGGGAACAGGATAGATGTCCTTGGATGCCAGTGAGACACATGCACAGTTGCGCACAGAGGAAAGCTACACGTAAAAGATGGGAATAGCAGGCACGCGGTAGGCTAGCTCTGCACAGGACGGTGCTGGTAATGCGCTGTGCAGCTGCCAGTGCTACTGCAGGAGGCTCAGAGAAGGTGATAACGTTGGAGCAGCCCTACCCCCTGCACAGCAACGCAGATGCGACTGCTGGCAGGTAAGGTAGGACTACTGCTACCACCTTGTGCAAGGGGAAATGGCGTTTACTTGAGCTGTAATACCACTGGCTCTAATGGCTTAAACTCTTGCGCCTCAGACTGATCAGCACTCTCGCTGACACCTTGCTGCTCTAAAGGCGCACCATCCACCGTATCGTCGTTTGGCACAAAGTCAGGCATCATCGCCGAAGAGTAGAAGAGGTACAAGGCCTGCGTGCCTAACTCACCCTTACCCATCTCCTTTAACATGCCGTAAGCCTTATGGGCTAAGTCGAGGCCTGGCAAGCTGATTCCACGGTCGTTACAAACCTTGAGGGCGATCTCCATATCCTTAAGGAAGTGGGCAATCTTAAAGCCTGGGGCAAAGTCCTTTTTGAGGATACGAGGGCCATAGCTCTGCATCGAGAAGGAGCCAGCTGCACCACCGTTTAAGGTCTCAATCGCTAAAGCTGGATCAAGGCCCATGCCCTTAGCAAAGACAATAGCCTCGCACACAGAAAACATGGTGGTAGCAATCGCCACTTGATTGCAGGCCTTAGCCATTTGGCCCATACCAGCCTTGCCAAAGTACACGGCCTTTTTACCTAAGATCTTAAACAAAGGCTCTAAGGAGCGGAAAACATCATAATCGCCACCAAAGAGCATGGTCAGCGTAGCATTACGAGCCCCGATATCACCACCGGTCACGGGGCAATCGGCCATATTGAGGCCCTTTAAGCGGGCAGTTTCGTAAAGCTCTACGGCTAGGTCGGGAGAGGAGGTGGTCATATCAAGACCAATGGCACCTTCTTTCATGCCCAAGAAAGCACCGTGGTGACGATCGAGCCAGACCTCACGCACGTCATTTGGGTAACCCACAATCGAGATCACCACGTCGCAGTCCGCTGCGCACTCTTTAGGGGTATCACACCACTTAGCGCCTAAGGAGATAAGCGCTTGGGCACGCTCTTTAGTACGGGTATAGACGTTTAACGCTAAGCCAGCTTTTAAGAGGTGCTCAGCCATAGGCGCACCCATGACGCCCGTACCGATAAAGCCTACCTTTTTGAGCTCAAACACAATCGCTCTCCTGTGAGATGGTTACTACGCACCTATAGATGTGGGATGCTGAGGGGATCAGAAAATGCCGTGAGGAGGTCACCTCCAAGGGCAATCATAAGCTGGGGCCGTAGTCCCAGTTAGCAGCAGAAGCTGGCCACTTAAGTTAGCAGCTTAAGTTGCGCCTAACTGCTTTGTGGTTATCCATTTTGGTGCGCCCATTGTAAGACTGTTTTACCGAAATTGCGGCACTGCACCTTGGTGGCAGGTAAAAAGAGCACGTAAACAGCTTGAGCACAGTGGGCTCTGCTGCCACTACCTGCTACAACCACACCTCTGACTACCACTTATGACGCCCGTACACCGCGCTATTTATGGGCTTTTCAGCAACCAGCCGCGCTCACCAAAACTACGCTCCTTCCCTGCGCACACCGGAGGCATCTTGTTGAGAAAAATACGCAGTAATGTTCTCAGCGCTATGCCCTTGCGCTGTAAGGCCGAGACGAGCGGCCGTGCCGAGGATTAAGCAACTACAGCTCTCTTGCCGATACCTAATAGCAACCTACTTGCGCCTCACGGCTGGTAGAGGCTGTCTCATACCACCCTATCCCCCTTACCATCACCCTCTCCGCGCTTAATGCCGCACTTCCCGCTCGCTGCGATGCAGCTGAACGTGTGTACACTGTGGTTTTTATCGCGCTTTTACCGCATGTTTACCGCACTTTTCGAGAAAAGCACCAAGTTCTTGCGTCCTGCCACTGTGCTGAAAAATGATCACGTCAGCTCATGAGCGCTGTTTGCGGTTAAGAGGCGTTATCGCTTATAATGGTGAACTTGATTTTGGCTTATTTAAGCCAAAATAAGAGCCCTTGTCTGTACCTCACCTACTCTTTGAGTATCACTGGCTCCTTGAGTATCACAGTACAAGGCATTCGCGCTTGTGCTCACCCCCTGTCTTTGGCTTTGCCATCTCTGGCTGTGCCAGACGCGGCTATACGTTACGTGAGCACCCATCCTTCTCGACATTTGGGGGATTTTAAATGTCAAGACTCTTTACGTCTGAATCGGTGTCTGAGGGACATCCAGACAAAGTTGCGGATCAAATCTCGGATTCGATCCTCGATTCTATCCTCGCCCAAGATCACAAGGCACGCGTCGCTTGTGAGACCTTGGTTAAGACCGGTATGGTGATCATCGCCGGTGAAGTTACCTCTCACGCTAACGTCGACTTAGAACAAGTGGTACGTAAGACGGTCTGCGAGATCGGTTATAACTCCACCGAGGTCGGCTTCGACGGTAACTACTGCGCCTTTTTAAATGCCTTAGGTAAGCAATCTCCTGACATTAATCAAGGTGTGGATCGCCAAAATCCAGAGGATCAGGGCGCCGGTGATCAAGGCTTAATGTTTGGTTATGCCTGTGATGAGACCGCCGTGCTGATGCCAGCGGCCATTACTTACGCTCACATGCTGGTCAAGCGTCAAGCCGAGGTACGCCGCTTAGGTGTGCTGCCTTGGTTACGTCCAGATGCTAAGAGCCAAATCACCTTTGCCTACAATGATGACGAGTCGATCTCGCACGTAGACACCGTGGTGCTCTCTACCCAGCACTCTCCTGATATCTCCTTAAGCACCGTGATCGAAGGCGTGCAAGAGGAGATCATCAAAAAGGTTATTCCTGCTAAGTACTTAACCCCTGACACCAAGTACTTTATCAACCCTACCGGTCGCTTTGTGATTGGTGGCCCAGTCGGTGATTGCGGCTTAACTGGCCGTAAGATCATTGTGGACACCTACGGTGGTGCTGCCCGTCACGGCGGTGGTGCTTTCTCCGGTAAGGATCCATCCAAGGTCGATCGCTCGGCTGCTTACGCCGCTCGCTATGTAGCCAAGAACATTGTGGCTGCGAAGTTAGCGAAGAAGTGCGAGCTGCAGGTGTCATACGCTATTGGTGTGGCCAAGCCAGTATCAATTTCGGTTAACACCTTTGGTACGGGCAAGTATGACGACAATAAGATCGCCCAAGTCGTCAATGAGGTCTTTGACTTACGTCCATACGGCCTCATCAAGATGCTCGACTTAGAGCGTCCAATTTATCGCCAAACGGCGGCTTATGGTCACTTTGGCCGTGACAACTTCCCATGGGAGCAAACTGACAAGGTCGAGGCCTTACTGGCGGCCTTAAGCTAAGCTAAGCTAAGCGCTAAGCTAAACACAACCACGCCACGTTAGCCGTAAGGCTATGCTGAGGCGTGCACAGCACACGTCACAAGCTTTAGCGCTTCTAACAGAGGCGTTGACGTAAAGCTTGCGCTTGTAGCTGTGTTTTTCCTTAATTAGGGCCTTCCCCTCAAGGGCCCATGAGAGTGGGGCTCCCCTCAAGCCCCGCTCTGCTGCACTTGCAGCAGCTCTCCTTCTCCTTGTCTTTTTCTTACGGCGTATCTTGCCTGTGTAAGAGACCGCCCTACATCTAACTTCTCCTTCTCCCCCCTAATCATCATCCCCCTACTTGATCTTAGTCCCATTCCGAACAGCGTTTAGCGCCAATCGCGCCCCATGCCTTAAGCCTTTAAGGTGCCAGCCTCAAGCGAATCAAACGCTTCAAGTACCAAACGAGCTGTGAGGTACTCACCGTAGAGCTTCTGCTCTTTGTTCTTGAGCCCAGAAAAGGTCTCAGACGGAAAATCATCGCCCATGAGCTCCTTCGGATCAAGGATATACCTGAGCTCATCACGAGTAAGGCCATACATGCGCGCAATGTAGGCATCGAGCTCTGATCTAATGCGCAAGCGCTCCTCTGGCTCTTGGAAAATGTAGCTTGGGTAGTCAGTAAGCCACACCGCGTTGATATCATCAGAGGTACGAGTGAGTTTGGCTACGCGCCCGCAGATAAACGCTACATCATGTGGGGTAAAAGCGTCTGGCGGCAGTACGGGCTGACGTCGAGGAGTTGAGGCTGATTTTTCTCCCACCTCTAAGATACGGCTTTTACCTTAGAGTTGATCTACTGACGACTAACCCTCAAGGCTAAGGCGCTAGCCTTGAAGCTGGGGATGTCCCTATCTCAAGCTTCAATGTGGTGGCTATCGTTTAGAGACATACAGCAGAAACAGCTTGTTTATCAGGAAAAATAAATGCGAGCCAACTGCCAGAAGTCAGTCAATCTTTGGTGGTTTGCTTTTTAGCGGCCGCCACCTGTAACTTAAGGAAGCGACCGTCCATCTCGGAGCAGAAGACGCTACAGCCTAGACCGGCTCGCCCTTAACGATGATCTCTTGGCGCAGTACCGAGATATCGTCCTCTTCGAGGTTGTCTACCTGGGCCCTATGAATGATGTCCTCTTTGGTGTAGACATCGCTAGGGTAAAGCACCACTAAGGCTAAATCGCCAATTTGCAGGAAGTTCTCCTGACCAAATGGGGTATAGCGCGTCGCCCCCACCGAGACCATAATGCGCTGTGGGCGTAAGGCCTCATTGAGGTAGAGATTGATGTTCTCCGCTGGGCCCTCGTCCTGTTGGTGATTGAGCTTGTCGATCAGCCATTCATTGAGCTTGCCGTAAAAGTAGGAGTAGTCCTTAACGGCACTGTCCTCACCATAAGGATAGGCCTTACCGTCACGCACTAAGAACGAGGCAATGCGATAGCGATCTAAGATGCCACCTGGGGCAAAGGAGTCGATCTTGATGTGGTTGGTCGCAAAGCCCTTACTGGCAGGGCCCCAATTCTTCTTTTGGCTGATCTTGGTTGCCCCCTGCTTACGGATCGAGCAATCGTTGCTGGCACCAAAAACCAGTGGCTTTAAGGCCTTTACTTCCTCGCCTTGCCACTCCACGTCAAAGACAATGGCGCACTCTGGCTCAATTTGCAGCTTTTGCTCGCCCTTAGGGAAAATAATCGAGTAGTCGTCAAACGGGAACACACCTAAGAATTCAGGAGTGTGCGGCCCGATGTGCGGCATGTACGTTGGAAAGACCGCCTTTGGGGCATTGGCTTCTGCTGTTTTAACCTTGGTGAAATCCTTGTCCTCACCGGCCTGCTCTAAGTGTCCAGTAAAGTTGCCTGCAACGCCAAAGCAAGCACATTTTTGCAGTTCGATCAGCATGCGTTCTAACCTCCCGCCTGACTCCATTGTTTGAGGCTGGCTCTGAGCGGCGGCCGCCTCTTCACCACTTGCATCATACCGAAGTTACAACGCTAACGCCATGCTTGCCATGCTATCTGCCGTGGCGGTCACAACTGCGCACTAATCCACCTACCTTAAGAACCGCTGTCAGCTGCGGCTGCTCTCTGCTCTTAGCAGCGCCCGTCCCCGTGCGCGTCTTACTGCCCTTAACCATGCCTACTTACTCCTGCTTTGTGGCGTAAGTCTCTTCCCAGCCAGCTTTTCCCAAGGAAAAGCGCTGATTGCGCTACAATACCCCCGTCATCTCTGTGATACATCCGCGCTTATCCACGCTGCCTTAATGATGGCAGCACTTAGGAGCAAATGACTTAATAGATGACGGCATTTAAGGCAAGCATGCGTGCCCCTACTTAAGTAGGTTCAACCTCACCTGCACCATGCATATTGAGGTATGGGGCGTCCCCTCTCTTCACCTTGCAGCCGTCACTGATGAGATCACTGTAATGTTCCTTTGCGCCTCTTGTTAGCACTTTACCGCTTGTAACTTTGGAGGATTGCATGAGCTCTTTACTAAGACGCACGCTATTAGGCCTCTCCTGCGCCGCGCTGAGCTTTACGCTGCTCACCCCACCAGCAACCGCTGTCGAAAACTTTTCTAAAGCCAAGCGCATCCTCCCGCAAATCTACCACCAGCTAGACCAAGAGTTTGGACACACCCAAACGATCTACTGCGGCTGTGAGCTGATCTACAAGAAAAGTGGCAGCAGCTACAAGTGGACACCTGACCTCAAGAGCTGTGGCTACGAGCCACGCAAAAATGCTAACCGCGCGAAACGCATTGAGGTCGAGCACGTCATGGCGGCATGGGAATTTGGCCACCAAATGAAGTGCTGGCGCGAAGGCGGCCGTGATGAGTGCGGTAAGGACTCTACTTTTGACCGCATGGAAGGTGACCTCCACAACCTTTATCCAGCTGTAGGTGAGGTCAACGGTGATCGCTCCAACTACCAGTTTACGGACTGGAACGGTAAAGCCACCCAGTATGGCAAGTGCCAAATGGTAGTGGACTTTGCCGAGGACAGAGTCCAGCCACCAAAGCCATCGCGGGGTATGATTGCCCGTGCTTATCTCTACATGTCCGAGCAATACGACATCCGCCTTTCACAGGCGCAACGCCGCTTATATGAGGCGTGGAATCGTCAGTACCCTGCTGATGCGTTAGAGTGCCGCCGCAATGAGCTCATTACCAAAGAGCAGGGCAATGACAATCCTTTTGTCACGGCAAGCTGCAAGCTTTCTCCACAGCAAGCTACGGTGCGTAACAGCAACTCCTCATCGCAGGTAAACTCCTCCTTTGCTAGCGGCGAGAGAGGCACCTACAAGCTGGTGCTGCAATAGCCACCTTACAGCAAGGGATGCAGCTGCCTACTCAGGTGTTTTACCCTGAGAGGAGGTGTTTGCTGGAGCTTACCTCTTAAGCTAAAGGCACTGGCTGCCGCTTTTGCTGATGCTTCCCTCCTTCTCTAAAGTGCCAAAGGCTCTCGCTATGAGCTAACAGCAAAGAGCACACTGCTGGGTAGCGACTTTTATGGTAAGGGTAGCTGCTCTTAAGCTTGGCTACACTGCGCTGCACTTCATGGTGGCGGGATGGTGGGACACTGTGCGAACTTACTGAAAGCCAGCGGCATGTGTACTGCGAGCTCCGGTGTAAGAGTGATTGGATCTCACCTCTCTCTGGGAACGGTTGTAGGACTCAGCAGGCTACCGTTCTGCTCAGTGCAGCCCTGTGCCCTACACTTCATAGCGCCCGCCCCTACTCCCTGCTATCCCCATAATACGCACTACTCTGCTCTGCTGTGTGGGCGCTTGGGGTTATCGGCCCTATGCTTTTTGGTATTTTGTCTTTTCCCGAGCACTCTGTGCTAATCCTTGCTTGCCTCAGGAAACACCATGCGTATTCCGCGTATTTACGACGAGCAACTGCAACCTACTGTGGGCAGTAACCTGACCTTAAGTGAGTCCGGAACTAATCACGTCTCCAAAGTACTCCGCCTCAAAATAGGTGACCACATCGTGCTCTTTGATGGTAAAGGCCATGAGTGCCAAGCGACACTCACCCAAGTGGGTAAGACCACTTGTGCCAACATCGATCAGCTCATCACGCGCCAGAGCGAGAGCCCGCTTAACATTGAGCTTTTACAGGTCTTAAGTCGTGGCGACCGCATGGACTTTACGATCCAAAAGGCTGTGGAGCTGGGCATTAAACGCATTGTGCCGCTTACCTCAGAGCGCTGTGGTGTAAAGTTAGACGCTGCCCGTGCTGCCAAAAAGATCGACTCTTACCAAAAGATAGTCATTTCAGCATGTGAGCAATGCGGCCGTAATGTGGTGCCACCGGTGATGCCACTACAGAGCTTAAGCTCCTATCTAAAAACGCTAAAAGCAGAGCGAGATGAGAGTGAGGCTAAGGCCGAGACCGAGTCAAGCGCTGACAGCGCCACCCAGCGCTTTATTAATATCACCTTAGACCCGCGTGCCCAGCATAAGCTCACTGACCTACCGGCTACAGGTCACTACCGCCTCTTAATCGGCCCTGAGGGTGGCTTTACTGAGACTGAGGTACAGGAGAGCATTGAAGCAGGCTTTGTGGGGGTAACGCTGGGGCCGCGCATTCTACGCACAGAGACAACGGCGCTGGTGACACTGGCAATCTTAGGGGCCCATTTTGGTGACCTCTAAGAGCGTTACCACAGATGCTGCTTGAGCGCTGGGCACAACATTCTTTATGGTCACAAAAAGCACGCGCCGTGTAGACTCTGACAGGGCACAGCTACCACTCCTATCGCGATAGAAGTGGTGGTGATGGTGGAGTGAAGTAGAGTAAGAGCAGGCATAAGCGCTCTACACTTTGGTCTTTGGCATTGGAAAGGAGGCAGCTTCACCTAACGGCCAAGACGCCCCTGACTGCATACTCGCGAACCTAAGAGCTGACCGCTCAACTCAAAGCGTTAGCAACTCATCCCTAAGGATGATTAAGATGCGCTCAACCTGCTTGTAAGCGCTATAGCTGCAACTTACAGCACTCATCACTACAGAGCCTGGACGCACACCAAGAGCAACATAACGCCATGATGGTGGTGTTAAGTTCGTGTGAATGCCCTGACTGCCACCAACAGAGTGCTTGCTGCTAGCCCTATCTGCCATGAGAGTAACTGCTAATGGAGCTCCTCTACACATGGTCTCGACGCTGCGATGCCATGGCCATAGCCAGTTTCCCTGTACTACTCTGAGAGTGCGTGTGCTATTGCTAAGGGCGTTGAGCACTAATCGCTGCGTTGCAATGACACATCTGCTTTAATGGTCTTGAGACCTTTGGTGCTCTTGGGTGGTTCTTGCTACTTAGGGCTATCTTTGCGTCTTAGTCTACAGGACATACCAGCCCTAATCGCTGCGCTGACCATCACACTCGCCTCTGCTAACTACCATACCCCCCTACACATCGCGTAAGCCCATCATAGCTTAGCTCTGGCGTTTGTGCTATTTTGGAAAGCCTATCCACGCAGAGTGATTGGCCTACAATCCTGCTCCCTCTCTTGCTTCTGCCTTCAGCTCTGTAGCTGTGTCTACGCTAAAAGACACGGCATCACTCTCTACACCACTCTCTAAACCACTCTCTACCCCCTAACTTAAGTCTCCGCTGCTAACTGCCTGCCATGAGCCACAACGATATCCTGCTGGGTAAATCCACCCGCTACTTTGAAGAGTACAACCCTAAGGTCTTATTTCCTATTGCCCGTAATCAAGGCCGCAGCTCCCTTGCTCTGCCTCCGTTTAAAGGCTATGACCTGTGGCGCATTTATGAGCTGACCTATTTGCAGCCTAATGGCTTACCGCAAAGTGTCATGGCCACCTTAAGGGTGCCTTACAACTCACCTTACCTAGTCGAATCCAAGAGCTTAAAGCTCTATCTGGGCTCCTTTTGCCAGACTATGTTTGGCTCAGCTGAAGAGGTACGTGGCCTCATTGCTCACGACCTTGAGGACTTACTCGACGCTCCTATTGATGTGCAATTCTATCCTCCTACCGTAGAGAGCATGCCAGCACAGATGTTAAGCGGTACCTTACTTGAAGAAGAGGCGCAGCTTAAGGGGGCGGAGCTGCAATTTAGAACCTACGAGACTGATACCTCGCTTTTAAAGATGCAAGAGCATGGGCATAAGGTCAATGAGACCCTGTGCACCAATATCTTCCGCTCCCTGTGCCCTGTCACAGGGCAGCCAGATTATGCCAGCGTGGAGATCAGCTATATTGGTGAGCAGATTGACCACATGGCGCTGCTTGCCTACTTAGTCTCCTTTAGGCGCCATAAGGGCTTCCATGAGCAGTGTGTGGAGCGCATCTTTATGGATATCCACAATAAGCTGCTACCAGATGAGCTTACGGTTACGGCTTGCTTTACCCGTCGTGGTGGCATCGACATCTCGCCGGTGCGTTCTAATGCAAAGACCTTCCAGTGTCCAGTGCGCACGCCACGGCAGTAGTTTGCTTTTACGCTAAGAGAAGCGACGTGCTCTGCCACCGCTGCTCTTAGCCCTAACTCTCAAGATAAGGCGACGGCAAGCCAGCAAGGAAGGAAGAAGAAGAAGAAGAAGAAGAAGAAGAAGCTGCTCACACCTCTTACTTCGCGTGGCGCTGGTAGCTGTGGGTTTGTTAGTAGCGATGGCACTTGCTATCTGCATTCACTTGGGGAGCGGCACTTGTTCACAGCCTAACGGCTGGGATTTTTGGCTGAAACATCATGAGCAAAGGTTTTTCTGCACACCCGATCGCAGCAGCTTTTGGTCTGCTGGCTATCTGCCTTATCTGCTATGCGGTAGGGCTGATGTATATCACTCCACCCGATACCCTGAAAGGTGGTATCCGTGAGCTGCAGTTCTTTAGTGGTGCCACCACGTGGGTAATGTTCTCTGTTTTGGTGATCACCGCCGCGCGCCCTAAAGGCTTAGAACGTTGGTTCGTGCTCGACAAGTACTACCTCTTCCACAAGTTTGTCGCCTTCATGTGCGTACTCTTGGCGTTTCTTCATTACCACGCCAAACAAGTAGGCAGAGCCATCCTTCCCGATTTATTCACCTTTGCCTCAGCACCGGCCAAAGCAGCAGCAACTGCAGCAGGAGCTACACCTGCAAGCGGCGCCAGTAGCTTTAGTTGGCGCTTACTGGCTGAAGAAAGCGGCCTTGTACTGACCTACACGGCTTTAGCACTGGTGATCCTCACCGTGCTCTTCTTTATCCCCTACAAACACTGGCAGAAAACACACCGCCTCTTCCCCTTACTCTATCTTTTAATGATTTTCCACGCGGTGTACTTAACCGAGAACTACCAATACACCAGCCCCCTCTTTATCTTGGTTGTGCTGACCACCATTATTGCCATACCTTGTGCCCTGATGTCGCTCTGTGGCCGCGCTGGTTCAGCCAAGCGTTTCCCTGCGACCTTGGTTTCAAGTGAGACTGGTGAACGCTATCTGCGCTTAAAATTTCAGACCGACAAAGCTGTGCCAGCGGGCTCATTCGTCCTCTTAAAGCTCAAAGGATCCAACCCACACCCTTACACTGTAGCTTTAGCCGACGACACCAGCCTGACTTTGTTTATCCGCAAGACCAGCCGCTTCGCGCACACACTGCAACAGTTAGCGGTAAATACCGAGGTCACGTTAGAGGGACCTTATGGCGAGGCGGCGTTTAATCTCCCTGAGGGCGAACGTACTCTCTTTGTTTTCCAAGGTGCGGGTATGGCCCAACTCCCTGCCGTCTTACAGACACTGCAAGAGTCTAAGCAAGCGCCTCAGGCACATATCCTCATCTTAGCCCGCAATGCTCAGGACGAGCTTTACGCCCAATGTCAGCAACAACTTGCAGAGTTGCAGACTCAGGGCTTAGAGCTGGAATTGCACTTTTCTGAAAAAGCAGGACACTTTGCAGACGCCAACTGCAAGGAGTTATTCCGCGCAAAGTACAACCGCGTCTATTTCTGCGGCGGCCAAGAGGTCAAGGCTATGCTCTACAAGGCTTACCAGCACGGAGGTGGCCATAAACGTAACTTCGTCTGTGAGTACACCGCATGGCGCTCCTTTGCAGCCTGCAATTAGCCTTTGTAGCATGCACAACTCCCCCACTGCACTTAGCGCTAAGCAGCCCATAATAGCAAGCTCTCTGCGCTAAAGGCGGCACTCCACGCTCCTAGCGGTTAACCGCTTGCTCGACATATTGCTGGGGGTAGTGGTGACTGTAGCGGTAGCAGTAGCAAGGGGATGCCATACCACCATCCCTGAGCATGGCTGACTACTGCCGACCTCTTGAGGTTAGTGCACAACGACCACTACCAGCGCTGCCTATCCACACAGCCACTACCCACAGCCTGCAACGCTCTTGGTGCACTAACGGTGCTCTTATGGTGCGCCCATAGAGCTTCCTTGGAATCCCATGGGGCCCCCATTTCCAGGAACTTAACACTACCATGGTTTTATGGTGCTCTTGATGTGTGTCAATGGCCCGTAGAAATTAGCGCTGCAAGTGACAACTACAGAGCTTACAAGCTGGTTTTGCTCATCTTAATCACCCTGAGGGATGCAGTTATGACGCTCTAAGTTGAGCTGCACTCTTAGGTTCACGGGTATGGGCACCCATGTGTCTCTGCTCTTTCCATGCTTTGCTCGCCACTGTTGTAGCTTTCCCCTCTAAGCTGCAGATGCTGTCCTTTGCCGATCAGCTCTGCCTCTTGCATCCTGATTTCCTCCGCTTTTTCAGCACACATCACACTCTGCGCACATTGTTAAGCCCATGTGAAGCTTTTGCTCATGTCTCTTAACACAATCCCCGCCATCGCTAAGCTACAATAAAGTTTTGCTGTGCCATATTGCAGCGCAGCTCTCGTGGTGTCCTATTTCTGCTCAGAGTCGCAGCTCTGATGCCATCTGGCACGCGCTAAGCGACAGTGTACAGAACCGATCACCACTCACGATTAGCTTTAGAGGAGGGCATATGGGGGTGCAAGTAGTCTGGCCATCAGGAGCCATGGCTTTACTGACACAGTTAGAGGCTGATCGTATCTCCCTCAAATCGCAAGGAGAGCTCTACGACCTCTACCGTAATTGCTCGCTAGCCGTACTCAACAGCGGCAATCTCACCGATAACTCCAAAGAGCTCCTTGAGAACTACAAGAACTTTGAAATCGACGTGGTACGCAACGAGCGGGGGCTAAAACTGGAGCTGATCAACCCACCTGATTCAGCCATTGTCGATGGTCAGGTCATTAAGACCTTACAAAAGCACCTCTACTCTGTCCTGCGCGATATCGTGCAAGTCAATTCGCTGCGCGATAGCATCGCAGAAATGTGTGCTAACGCCACCCCTGAGGGGGGAAACATCCTCGATCAGGGCACGATCATCACCAACATCATCTTCCATATTCTGCGCGCAGCCAACGCAGTGCGTGCTGACCAAAAGCCATCCCTTGCGGTGTGCTGGGGTGGTCACTCCATTCCTCAAGATGAGTATGCCTACGCTTATCAGGTCGGTCGTAACTTAGGCTTACGTGGCATCGATATCTGCACCGGCTGCGGACCTGGCATCATGGAAGCGCCAATGCGCGGCACCTTAGATGGTCACGCCTTACAGGACAATGCCGAGAACTCTGATCGCATCGGCCTTACCGAGCCATCTATTATCGCCGCTGAGCCGCCTAACCCCTTTGTCTCGAATCTGGTCATCATGCCAGATATCGAAAAGCGCCTTGAGGCCTTTGTGCGCTTAGGCCACGTTCTCATCGTCTTCCCTGGCGGCCCTGGTACGGCAGAGGAGCTCTTGTACATCTTAGGCATCAAGCTCTGCCATCAGAACCGCCATAACCCAGTGCCGATCATCCTCACTGGTAATGAGAACTCCCGCCCTTACTTTGAGGCCATTAATGACTTCTTAATCCACTGCTTTGGTGAGGACATCACCCGCCACTATGAAATCATCATCAATGATGCTAAGGCGGTGGCAGAGAAGGTAGCTCA